>NZ_JBHYUU010000030.1:0-60389 GCF_042749955.1 Kitasatospora sp. NPDC059462
GGCCGGCCCCCTGGCGCGAGCGGGCCCGGCGGGACGGCGCGGCGCGGCGGCTGCTCGGCGCGGGCTTCGCGGCCGCCGTGTTCCAGCCGCTCTACAACAGCGGGGTGGTGGACCGGTTCTCCGCCGACGGCCCCGCGTACGGCGCGTTCCTGACGGCGGTGGCCGCGCTGGCCGCGCTCTGCGACGCGGTGCTGGCGGCGCTGCTGCGGCGGGCCCGCAGCGGGCTGCGGTTCCCGGCGGCGCTGGAGGACGAGCTGCGCTCGCTGTTCGGGATCGGCACCGCGATCGCCGCCACCGGCATGCTGGTCAGCCTGGCCGCCGGGGAGGTCGGGCTCTGGGCGCTGCCGCTGTTCTGCGCGCCGCTGCTGCTGGCGCAGGTGTCCTTCCGGCGGGCGGCGGCGGTGCGGGCCACCACCGGGCAGACCATCGCCAGCCTGGCCAAGGCCACCGAGGTCGCCGGGTACACGCCGCCGGGGCACGCCCGCCGGGTCGCCGACACCGCGTGCGCGGTCGGCCGCGAGCTCGGCCTCGGCACCCGGGAGCTGGCGCTGCTGGAGTACGCGGCGCTGATGCACGACGTCGGGCAGCTGTCGCTGGTGGAGCCGGTGCCGGGCGGGGCGACGGCCCTGCTGCCGGACGAGGAGCAGCAGCGGATCGCCCGGCTGGGCAGCGAGGTGATCCGGCGCACCGGGGTGCCGCGGCGGGTGGCCGAGCAGGTCGCCCGGCTGGCCGACCCGTTCCCCGGGCCGGACGGCGGCGGGCGGGCGGTGCCGCTGGCGGCGCGGATCATCCGGGTGGCGAACGCGCACGACGACCTGCTGACGGCGGCCCGGGAGCGCGGGGTGGGGGAGGCGGTGGGCCGGCTGGAGGTGCTGGAGGCGCTGCGGCTGGAGCGGGGCCGGGTGTACGACGCCCGGGTGGTGGACGCGCTGGTGCGGGTGCGCGGCTGACCGCGTCCGGCGGCGCGGCCGGGGCGCCCGGGGGCGGCCGGACGGCCGGGTCCGGGGTCCGGCAGGGGTCGTCCGGGGTTGAGGCGGCGGGGCCGGGCGGGCAGGCTGGGGGAGGGGCCGGAAACGGGCCGGGACGGAACCGGGCAACCCCGGCGGTGGGGAGCGCGGGCGGCGGCCGTCGTGGTTGGATGCGGTCGTAGCGTGGAAAACCGACCCGGAGCACCGGGCCCGTGACGCGGGAGCGGTTGCGGGACTTGAGCGGACGACGACGGCAGGGACGAACGTGAGGATCTTCCACCGGGCACGGCACCGGCCGTCCGCCACCTGGCGGCAGACGACCGACCGGGCTTTCACGTTGATCGGTGACGGCCGCTACGAGGACGCCGGCGCCCTGCTGGTGATGGCGGCCGACCTGGAGCCGTGGCTGTCCGACTCCTGGTTCAACCTGGCCCTGCTGCACAAGTTCCGCCGCGACTGGGAGCAGGCCCGGGCGGCCGGGCTGCGGGCGGTGGCGCTGCTGGACCGCGAGCAGGGCGCCCCGGACTGGTGGAACCTCGGCATCACCGCGACCGCGCTGCAGGACTGGCCGCTGGCCCGCCGGGCCTGGCAGGCGTACGGGCTGAAGCTGCCCGGCGGCCCGAACGCGCGGGAGGACGGGCCGGTCAGCCTGGACCTGGGGACGACCCCGGTGCGGCTCTCCCCGGACGGCGAGTCCGAGGTGGTCTGGGGCCGCAGACTGGACCCGGCCCGGATCGAGGTGCTGTCGATCCCGCTGCCGTCCTCCGGAAGACGCTGGGGCGAGGTGGTGCTGCACGACGGCGCCCCGCACGGCGAGCGGGTCACCGACGGCGTCGCCTACCCGGTGTTCGACGAGATCGAGCTGTGGGCGCCGTCCCCGGTGCCGACGTACGTGGTGCTGCTGCAGGCGGCCACCGAGGCGGACCGGGACGCGCTGGAGCGGCTGGTCGCGGACGCCGGCTACGCGGCGGAGGACTGGACGTCCTCGGTGCGGCTGCTCTGCCGGGCCTGCTCGGAGAGCCGGATGGCCTCGGACGACGGCCACACCGCCCACCACGACCCGCACGACGACGGGGACGCCGCGCACCCCGGCCACCTCAGCCACCTGAGCCCCGGCGCGGGCGGGATGTCCTGGCTGGCCGAGCGCGAGTGCGGGATCGCCGCCCCGGCGCACCTGGTGCGGGTGCTGCTGGACCGCTGGGCCGCGGCGTCGCCGGGAACCCGGGCCTACCGGGATCTCGAAGAGGTCTGCTGAGCGCCCTGAGTACCCTGGTCCGGTACGCGTAGGCCTAGGGAAGCGGAAGACATGGCGGAGCAGGACCAGCACGAGCACGACGAGACCCCGAAGGTGGTCGGCGAGGAGCCGGACCTCTCCAAGGGCACGGCGCGCCCGATCACCGTCTACGGCAACCCCGTGCTGCACCGCGAGGTGAAGGACGTGACGGCCTTCGACGGCGAGCTGTCCGCGCTGATCGACGACATGTTCCAGTCGATGTACGCGGCGGAGGGCGTGGGCCTGGCCGCCAACCAGATCGGCGTGGACCTGAAGGTCTTCGTCTACGACTGCCCGGACGACGAGGGCGTGCGCCACATCGGCCACGTGATCAACCCGGTGCTGGAGGAGTTCCCCAAGGACCGCAAGCGGGTGCTGGACGACGGCAACGAGGGCTGCCTGTCGGTCCCGACCGCCTACGCCGAGCTGCCCCGCCCGGACTACGCGGCGGTGACCGGCCGGGACAAGGACGGCAACCCGATCCGCGTCGAGGGCACCGGCTTCTTCGCGCGCTGCCTGCAGCACGAGACCGACCACCTGTACGGCTTCCTCTACATCGACAAGCTGTCGAAGCGGGACCGCAAGGACGCGCTGCGGCAGATGGCGGAGGGCACCGCGCGCTACGCGACCGTCCCGAACGACTGACACCGCCCGGGAGTTGACGGAGGGCCGGGGGCGGCAGCCGCCGGCCCTCCGGCGTGTGCGCGGTCTCAGTCCCGGGCGCGGGCGGTGGAGTCGCGGGCGACCAGGACGGGGGTGAACAGGTAGTCCCGGGCCCGGCCGCCGTGGCCCTCCAGCCGGCGCCAGAGGGCGTCGGCGACGGCGGCGCCCATCTCGTCGATCGGCTGGCGGACGGTGGTGAGCGGCGGGTTGCTGTGGGCGGCGAGGTAGCAGTCGTCGTAGCCGATCACCGAGAGGTCGCCGGGGACGGTGCGGCCGGCCTCGCGGGCGGCCTGGACCACGCCGAGGGCCATCAGGTCGCTGCCGGCGATCACGGCGGTGACGTCCGCGTCGAGCAGCTGGCGGGCGGCGGCCGCGCCGCCGGCGATCGAGTAGGCGGACTCGGCGTACCAGTCCGCGGGGGGTTCCTCGCCGAGCAGCTCGCGCATCGCGCGCCGGTAGCCGTCCAGGCGGTTGAGCGAGGGCCGCAGGTAGCCCTGGCCGCCGGCCAGCCCGATCCGGCGGTGGCCGAGTTCGCGCAGGTGGGCGACGGCGATCCGGGCGCCGAGCGCCTCGTCGGTGGCGACGGTGGGGACGGCCAGGCCCTCCACCCGGCCGCTGACCAGCACCATCGGGATGCCGCGTTCGTGCAGCAGCCGGTAGAAGCCGTGGTCGGCGTCGGGGTTGGCGTGCCGGCCGGAGACCAGGACCAGGCCGGAGACGCCCTTGCGCAGCAGGACGTCGATGTAGCCGAGTTCGGCGGTGCCCTGGCGGGTGGAGGTGCCGACCACGGCGGTGAGGCCGTGCTTGGCGAGCTGCACCTCGATCGCGGAGGCGAGCAGCGGGAAGACCGGGTTGTCGAGTTCGGGGACGACGATGCCGATCAGCGCGCCCTGGTGCGGGTCGTAGCCCTGGTCGGGCTGCCAGCCGAGCTCCCGCATGGCCTCGGCGACCCTGACCTTGGTGTCGTCGGAGACGCCCGGCCGGTCGTTGATCACCCTGCTCACCGAGGCGGCGCTGACGCCCGCCCGGGCGGCGATGTCGCGCAGTGACGGGCCGCTCAATTGGTCCTCCGGTCTGGTCCGGCCTGCATCTTACAAAGCCCGGCGCGGCAGGCCGCGCACCGGGATGAAACAATCTTAGCAACATATTGCGCAACAGTTTCATCGCCGTTACGGTTCCCTCGTCGGCCCGGAAAAGCGGAATGCCGGCTTCCGTCAACCTGCCCACCCGCCCCGAGGAGCCCCATGGACACGGCCAGCAGCCACCGCCTCGCCGCCCGCCACCAGCCGCACCACGACGGGTCCGCGCGGTACGTCGGCGACCTCGCCCCGCATCTCGGGCAGCGCGTCGACCTGCTGGTCAGGGTGCCCGCCGGGCAGGACGTCGAGCGGGTCTTCCTGCGCTCCGTCCCGGACGGCGAACCGCACTTCACGGCCGCCGTCGTCGACCGCGTCGACGGCAGCGGGACCACCTGGTGGCGGGCCGTCCTGGAGATGGTCAACCCGGAGATGAACTACCGGTTCTGGCTGCACACCCCGGAGGGCGGGCGCTGGCTCACCGCCGCGGGCCTGCACGACCACGACCTGCCCGACGCCACCGACTTCCGCCTCACCACCCACCCCGCCCCGCCCGCCTGGGCCGGCGACGCGGTGGTCTACCAGATCTTCCCGGACCGCTACCACCGCTCCGGCGAGGCCCCGCTCGCCTCCTGGGCCCGCCCGGCCGACTGGGACACCCCGCTGCGCACCGGCGACGCCGAGGCCCTCCAGCAGATGTACGGCGGGGACCTCTGGGGCGTGGTGCGCAAGATCGACCACATCCAGCGGCTCGGCGCCACCGCGATCTACCTGACCCCGTTCTTCGAGGGCCGCTCCAACCACCGCTACGACGCCGTCTCCTTCGACCGGGTCGACCCGGCGCTCGGCGGCGACGAGGCGCTGATCGCCCTCACCACCGAGGCGCACCGGCGCGGCATCAAGGTGATCGGCGACATCACCCTCAACCACTCCGGCGACGGGCACGACTGGTTCCGCACCGCGCAGTCCGACCCGCGGAGCCCCGAGGCCGGCTTCTACTTCTTCGGCGACGGCGGACCGGAGGACTACGCGACCTTCCTGGGCGTGCGCACCCTGCCGACCTTCGACCACCGCTCGGCCGAACTGCGCCGCCGCCTCTACGAGGGCCCCGACTCGGTGATCGCCAAGTACCTCGGCGCGCCGTTCCACCTGGACGGCTGGCGGGTCGACGTGGCACAGATGGCCGGCCGGCGCGGCGACGTCGAGCTCAACCACCTGGTCGCCACCACCACCGCGGCCACCGTCCGGGCCGCCAACCCCGGCGCCGTCCTGCTCGCCGAGCACCAGCACGACGCCTCGCTCGCCCTGGCCGGCGACGGCTGGCAGGGCACCATGAGCTACGCCGGCTTCACCCGGCCGGTCTGGAGCTGGCTCGTCGAGAAGCACGACCAGAAGGACTTCTGGGCCGTCCCCGGGCCGGTTCCCGACTACGACGCCGCCCGGGTGCGCGCCACCATGACGGCCTTCGGTGCCGCGCTGCCCTGGCGCAGCCGCGCCCACAACCTGACCCTGCTGGACTCGCACGACACCGCCCGGTTCCGCACCTTCGCCGGTCCGGAGCGCCAACTGCTCGGCGCGGCCCTGCTGTTCACCCTGCCGGGCATCCCCATGGTGTTCTCCGGCGACGAGGTCGGGGTGCTGGGCGAGGGCCTGGAGGAGGGGCGCAAGCCGTTCCCCTGGGACGAGTCCGCCTGGGACCAGCACACCTGGCGCACCTACCGCGACCTGGTCCGGCTGCGCCGCAGCCACAGCGCGCTCACCGGCGGCGGTCTGCGCTGGCTGGTCGCCGAGGGCGACGTCCTGCTGTTCGAGCGGGAGGACGAACGGGAGACGGTCCTGGTGCAGATCAGCCGGGCCGACCACCCGCCGGTGGCGGGGGAGTGGCACGCCACCCACCTGCTCGGCGGGCCGCAGCTGGTCCCGGGCCGCGACCTGCCCGCCGAGGGCCCGGCCGTGCACGTCTGGTCGGTGGCCCGATGAGCGCGACCACCGTGCGCCGGGGCCGGATCGAGCGGATCCCCGGTTTCCGCTCCGAACCGCTCGGCAACGAACGGGACCTGCTGGTCCACCTGCCGCCCGGCTACGACGACCGGCCGGACGCCGACTACCCGGTGCTCTACCTGCACGACGGCCAGCAGGTCTTCGACCAGGGGCAGCAGCCCACCTGGGCGGTGGACCGGACGCTGGAGGCGCTGTACGCCGAGGGCCTGATCCCCGAGCTGATCGCGGTCGCCGTGCCCAACGCCGGCGCCGACCGCGGCGTCGAGTACTCCCACGTCGCCGAGTACTGGCGCACCCCCGGCACCCCGCTGAAGGGCCACCGCTACGAGGCCTTCCTGACCGACGAGGTCAAGCCGTTCGTCGACGCCCGCTACCGGACCAGGACCGGTCCGGAGCACACCGCGCTGATGGGCTCCTCGATGGGCGGCCTGGTCACCTACCACATCGCCTTCCGCCGCCCCGAGGTCTTCGGCCTGGCCGCCGTCCTCTCCCCGTTCCTCACCCACGTCGACCCGGAAGGCCTCGGCGAACGCGTGGTGCACGAGCGCTACCGGCGGCGCGGGCCGCGGCGGATCTGGCTGGACATCGGCGGCCGGGAGGGGCTGATCATGGCCCGCCCGGCCCGTGAGCTGGCCGGCCGGCTGGTCGACGAGGCCGGCTACACCTCCGGCGCCGACCTGCTCTACTACGAGGACCCGGCCGCCCCGCACCACGAGAACGCCTGGCGCCCGCGCGCCCGGCACGCGCTGCTGCACCTGTTCGGCGCGCCCTCGCCGGTGCGCTCGCTCACCGTCGAGCCGGAGATCCTGCTCGCGCCCGGCGAGACCTGGAGCGCCGTCAACCCGGTCGCGGTCCGTGCCGACGGCGTGCGCTACACCGCGCTGGAGGCCGGCTACCGGGTCGAGCACCCCGGGGTCGCGGCCGTCTCGCCGCACGGCGGGCTGCGCCCGCTGGCCCCGGGGCGGACGGCGGTCACCGTCCGGGCCCACGGGCTGGCCGCGCACACCGAGGTCGCGGTCGACCCGCAGCTGCCGGCCCACCCGGTGCTGGAGGTGACCGTGACCGTCCCGCCCGGCACCCCCGACGACGCCCCGGTGATGTTCGGCCCGCTGCCCTGCGCCCCGGCCGGACCGGGCCGGTTCCACGGCCGGATCGCGGTGCCGCGCGGCACCGGCTTCGACGGCGGCGTCTCGCGCGGCTGGGGCCTGGACGCCGTCGACGCGGACGGCCGGCGGGTGCTGCACCCGCTGCGGGTCGACCGCGACACCCGGCTCGACCTCACCGTCGAGCGCTGGCACCGGCCGGCGGACGGCATCTGACCCGCCGGCCGCGGCCCCGCCCCCGCGACCCAACCCCCGCACCCCTCCCGGACGAAGGAGTCTCGGACCATGCGCCACCGGACCATCCGCCACCGGATCACCCGCCACCGCAGAACCGCCGCGCTCGGCCTGCTCGCCCTGCTGGTCACGGCCTGCGGCGGCACCTCCCCCTCCGCCGGTCCCGCGCCCGCCGGCGGCACCGCCGCCGCGGACGGGCCGACGACCGCCCCGCCGGCCGCCGCCGACGGGGGCGACCTGGTGATCTGGGCCCAGACCCAGCAGGCCGCCGCCCTCCAGCCGCTCGCCGACCGCTTCGGCAAGGAGCACGGCGTCAAGGTCACCGTCGCCCCGCAGTCCGTCAACACCCAGCAGGCGTACGTCACGGCCACCAACGCGGGCAAGGGCCCCGACCTGGTGGTCGGCGCTTCCGACTGGCTCGGCAACCTGGTGCAGAACGGCACGGTCGCCCCCGTCCCGCTGACCGCGCAGCAGAAGGCGCTGTTCCAGCCCGCCGCCCTGGAGGCGGTGGCCCAGGGCGGCCAGCAGTACGGCCTGCCGTACGCGACCGAGACCCTGGTGCTGTTCCGCAACACCGAACTGGCCCCGGCCGCGCCCGCCACCTTCGAGGACCTGGCCGGCACCGCCCAGGACGCCGTCCGGGCCGGGAAGGCCGAGGTCCCGCTGGCGCTGCCGGTCGGCCAGCAGGGCAACGCCTACGCCCTGCAGCCGCTGTTCGCCTCGGCCGGCGGCTACCTGTTCGGCAGCAAGCCGGACGGCGGCTGGGACACCGCGGACCTCGGGGTCGGCGGCCCGGGCTCGATCGCGGCCGGCGAACTGTTCAAGCAGTACGGGGAGAAGGGCGCCGGACTGTTCAACCGCTCGGTGGACACCAACGCCATCTCGCTGTTCACCGGGCGCAAGTCCCCGTACCTGGTGGCCGGGCCGTGGGCGCTCGGACAGGTCAAGCAGGCCGGTCTGCCGTACGCGATCTCCCCGGTGCCCGGCTGGGCGGGCAAGGGGCCGGCCCGCCCCTTCGTCGGGGTGCAGGCGTTCTACCTCTCCGCCAAGGCGAGGAACCAGCCGCTCGCCCAGGAGTTCCTGCTGCGTGCGATCGGTTCGGAGGAGGGACAGCTGGCGCTCTACCAGGCCTCGCCCGAGCCGCCCGCGCTGACCTCGGCCCTCACCAGGGCCACCGCCGGGGACCCGGACATCGGCGCCTTCGCCGCCGCCGGCGAGGCCGGGCAGCCGCTGCCGACCGTTCCCGCGATGAACGCGATCTGGGGCCCGCTCGGCCAGGCCGAGGCGAGCATCGTGGCCGGCGCCGACCCGGCCGAGACCATGCGCCAGGCGGGCGAGGCCATCCGCGCCGCCCTGGCCGGCGGCCACTGACACCCCCGGCGCCCCGCGCCCCTCCCGGACGGACCAGGGACCACCCCCATGACCTCCCCCACCCTTCAGGACAGCAGGCGCCCGGCCGCCCCCGCCGCCGGGCCCCCGCGACGCCCGCCCCGCCGGGCCGGTGCCGTGACCGCGCAGCTGGTGAAGATCATCCTGCTGTCCGGGGTCGCCGCGCTCGCCCTCTTCGCGACGCCCAAGCTCTACCAGGCCGGCCACTGGGCCGCCCTCGGCGTCCTCGCCACGGGGGCGGGGGCGACCTTCTGGATCTACCTCTCGCCGCGCCGGCTCGCCGCCAAGTACCTGCTGCCGGCCACCGTGCTCTTCCTGGCCTTCGTGGTCTACCCCGTGCTCCACATCGTCGCGGTCTCCTTCACCGACTACGGCGACGGGCACCTGCTCGGCAAGGAGCAGGCCGTCCGCACGCTGGTCGACAACTCCGTGGAGCCCGTCCCCGACGGCGCCTCGTACACGCTCACCGTCGCCACCGAGCCGGCCGGCGGCCCGCTCGTCCTGCTGCTCACCGACCCGGCGACCGGCCGGACCGAGGCCGGCACCGCGCGCGGCCTGGCTCCCGCCCCGGCCGGCACGGTGACCGCGCCCGACGGCCGGGTGACCGCCGCACCCGGCCTGCGGATCCTCACCCCGGGCCAGGTCAACGGCCGCGCCCAGGAGCTGAAGGAGCTGCGGGTCCCGGTGGACGGCGGCTTCGTGGTCGGCCAGGGACTCTCCTCGGCCACCACCGCCCGGCCCACGCTGGTGCACGACGGCCGGGCCGACACCCTCACCGACACCCGCACCGGCACCGTCTACCGCGCGGAGGACGGCCGGTTCACCGCCACCGACGGCTCCGGACGGACCCTGCCGACCGGCTGGCACCGCACCGTCGGCTTCGCCAACTTCACCGCCGTGCTCACCAGCCCGGCCGTCCGCGGCCCCTTCCTCGGCGTGCTCGCCTGGACGTTCGGCTTCGCGGCGCTCTCCACCGGCGCCTCCTTCGCGCTCGGCCTCGGGCTCGCCTTCACCCTGCACCACCCGCGGCTGCGCGGACAGCGGCTCTACCGCTCACTGCTCCTGCTGCCGTACGCGATGCCCGCGTTCATCGGCATCCTGATCTGGCAGAGCATGTACAACCGGGACTTCGGGCTGCTCAACCAGCTCCTGCATACCCGGATCGACTGGCTCGGCGACACCTGGAGCGCGCGCCTCGCGGTCGTCCTGACCAGCCTGTGGCTCGGCTTCCCCAACATGCTGCTGATCTGCACCGGGGTGCTGCAGTCCATGCCCGCCGAGCTGAACGAGTCGGCGCGGATCGACGGCGCCGGGCCGTGGACGGCCTTCCGGGCGGTCACCTTCCCGCTGCTGCTGGTGGCCGCCTCGCCGGTGCTGATCTCCTCCTTCGCCTTCAACTTCAACAACTTCAACGCCGTCCAACTGCTCACCGGGGGAGGCCCGTTCGACGGCGCGGGCGGGACGGCCGGCGCCACCGACATCCTGATCAGCTACACCTACCGGGTGGCCTTCGGCGGACAGGGCGCCCAGTACGGCTTCGCCGCCGCCCTGTCGATCTTCATCTTCCTGCTGGTCGGCCTGATCACCCTGGTCGGCTACCGCCGCACCCGGGCCCTTGAGGAGCTCAACGCATGACCGCCACCGTCCGATGGCTGCGCCGCTTCGGCTGGCGGCACCTGGTCGCCGTCCTCGCCGTCTGCTTCGCGCTCCTGCCGCTGCTGTTCGTGTTCTCCGCCGCGCTCAACCCGCTGGGCACCCTGCAGTCCTCCACACTGCTGCCCGAGCACGCCTCGTTCGCCAACTTCACCGCGCTGTTCACCGACGAGCAGTACCCGTTCGGGCGCTGGCTGCTCAACACGGCGCTGATCTGCGGCAGTTTCGCCGTGCTCAACGTGCTGCTCGGGGTCTGCTCGGCGTACGCGTTCTCCCGGTTCCGCTTCCGGGGGCGGCGGGTGGGGCTGCTCACCGTCCTGCTGGCGCAGATGTTCCCGCAGTTCCTCGCGGTCGTCTCGCTCTACCTGCTGTTCGCCGAGGTCGGCGACGTGCTGCCGGCGATCGGCCTGGACACGCCCTGGGGTCTGCTCCTGGTCTACCTCGGCGGGGCGATGGGGGTGAACACCTGGCTGATGAAGGGGTACCTGGACACCATCCCGAAGGAGATCGACGAGGCCGCCAAGGTGGACGGGGCCGGGCACGCGCAGGTCTTCTTCCGGATCATCCTCCCGCTGGCCGCGCCGATGCTGGTGGTGGTCGCGATCCTCTCGCTGACCACCGCGCTCAACGACGTCATCCTGGCCGGCATCTTCCTGACCTCCAACGAGTCCAAGACGGTGGCGGTCGGCCTCTACGGGATCATCTCCGGCCAGCAGGACCAGAACTACGGCCTCTTCGCGGCCGGGGCGCTGGTCACCTCGCTGCCGGTGATCGTGGTCTACCAGTTCCTCCAGCGCTACCTCGCCCAGGGGCTCACCGCCGGCTCGGTCAAGGGCTGAGCCGGCGGCGGGCCCGCCGCGCCGGGGGCGTCAGCCGGTGACGAACAGCCACTCCGGGCCGTAGGTGAAGTGGGGGTTGGCGGGGAGTTCGATGGTGTTGATCGTCTGGGCGGTGCGGCGCAGGTCGCCCATGAGGTGGATGGCCGGGCCGAGGTCCGCCGCGGAGGGGCTCCAGGCGTCCTCCAGGGCCTTCAGCAGGGCGCTGTACTGCTGGTTGAAGGTGTGCAGGTGTCCGGCGGTGGCCGCGTCCGGCTCGTTGCCGGGGGAGTTGGCCCAGCCGCCCTGCGGGACGCGGCCGACCGGGGAGGTGGCCGGCAGCGGAACGTCGGGGCCGACGAAGTCGAACTTCCCCGTCTGCTCGTCGCGGACGAACTTCCTGCCGACGGCGATCTCCTTGAACGCGTAGTAGTGGGCGAGTTCGCCCGGGGCGCCGGGGAAGGGGTTCTCCGGGGAGGCGGTGGTGCCCTCGCCCTGGGCCTGGATGACGTGGATGGCGCTCAGGACGTCGTCGAGGGCGTTCATCGGGACGATGTCGTTGCCGGCCCCGTGGCCGGACCCGAGCGGGAAGCTCACCTGCTGCCGGCCGGTGAGCAGGTGCGCGAACCGGGGGAAGACGTCGGCGATCCGCTGGTAGAAGGCGCCGATGGTGTTGCCGTCCGCCGCGAAGCCGAGCGGGAACTCCGGCTTCTCGATGGCGGCGAACAGCGCGGCGGAGTCCCGGCTCAGCCCGCTGAGGTACACCTCCAGCCCGGGGTTGACGCCCCCGGGCAGCTCGCCGGGGTACTTCGGCACGGTGAGCGGGTCGGTGAGGGTGACCTTGCCGCCGATGCTGGTGAGCATGTTGCAGACCAGCCCGAAGTGCGACATCTCGTCGAAGAGGATCTCGCGGATGGTGTGCCGGACCGGCTTGCTGTTGTCCGGATCGGTGATCGACCAGAGCGCGGTGGCGTACGGCGGGATGGTGGAGAGCTCCAGCATGATCGCCCGCTGCAGCGCGTCCTTGAGCTCCTGCTCGGTCCAGTCCTCCTCCGCGACGCTCATGAGCTGGACGATCGCGTCGCTCTCGTAGTCCAGAACCCTGGTGGTCATGGTGTGTCCCCTTCCGGCCGGTCGTGGCCGGACCGTATTCGGGAACCGATCACATGCGACCACATGCCTCCGGTGCGCCCCCACGACTTCATCCGGACGGCTCCGCCCCGCCCCCGCCCGGCGTGCACGCCGGGCGGGGGCGGTGGTCATGCGGCGGCGGTGGTGTCGGGGGAGATGTGGCACCAGACGAACTTGCCGACGCCGCCGATGCGCGGGCAACAGCCCCACTGGGTGGCCAACTCGTGGACGAGGAGCAGGCCTCGGCCGGCCTCGTCGGAGTCGGAGGCGGCGCGGAGGGCGGGCTTCTCGCTGTCCGCGTCGTGGACCTCGATCCGGAGGGTGAGGTCGGGGGCGAGGCGGAAGAGGATGAAGATCAGCCGGTCGCGCGGGGCGTGGGCGTGCTGGACGGCGTTGGTGACGAGCTCACTGACCAGCAGCTCGCCGCTGGGGAGGAGGAGTTCGCCGGAGGGGAAGGGGAGGAGGAAGGAGCGGAGCTCCTGGCGGGCGAGGCGGGGCGACTTGCGGTGCCGGGGCAGCCAGCAGGTCCGCTCGATGGGGGTGGGGGAGACGGTTTCAGGCATGGCGGAGCCACCTCTGGTCGGTCGGGTGACAGCAGCTGAAGAAGGCGTGGGAATGCCCGGTGAGTGGCCCACTGTCATCACAGTTCGTCGACTAGAGGGCTACGTTGAGTAGCATGCTCCTGGCGGCTCCTAAAGTGCAAGTCCCTACTTTGGAAGCGGCTAAAGATTGTTGTCGATGCAGAGGAGAGGCAGACTGACAGCTCACAGAAGTGGGGAGGCCGCGACGGTGCCCGTGAACAGGAACCCGACGGTTCGACAGCGGAGGCTGGCCCGAACGCTCAAGGAGCTGCGGGTAGATGCCAATCTGACGCTCGCCCAGTCGGCTCGGCATCTTGCGTGTGCCGAAAGCAAGATCAGTCGCATTGAGGCTGCACAGTCGGGGATTCGATTGGTGGATCTCCGGCTGCTGCTCGACCTGTACGGGGTGACGGACCCGGAGTCCAGGGGCCGGATGGAGACCCTGTCGCGTGAAGGCCGCCTGCGCGGATGGTGGGACCGCTACTCGGAGACCTTGTCGCCCCTGTACGCCGACTACATTGCGCTGGAATCCGATGCGTCGGACATGTACAGCATCCAAACTCTTCTGGTGCCAGGGATCTTGCAGACCGAGGACTACACCAGGGCTGTAGTGAAGGCGCAGATAGAAGACGCGACGCCGGATCAGATCGAGATCCTGACGAAGGTCCGCCAGGAGCGACGCTCGGTGCTGGCAAGAGAGGTCCCCATGAGGGTCTGGGCCGTACTCTCGGAATCAGCGCTCCGACATCAGGTCGGTGGTCGGTCGGTGATGCGCGAACAACTTCGATCCCTCGCGGAGTCGGCCGAGAGCCCCAACGTCAACGTCCAGATCCTGCCGGAGGCGTCGGAGATCCATGCCGCGCTCTTCGGGCCAGTCACCATCCTGAGCTTTCCAGAGGTGGCGGAGACGGACGTGGCGTACGTCGACAGCCTCCTCAGCACGCTGTACATCGAGGAGCCGGGCGAAGTCTTCAAGTACGCGAACGTGTTCCGTCGTGCTCTGGCGGAGTCACTGCCCCACAAGGAATCGATCGCGCTCATCGAGCGCATCGCGAGTGAGAAGGTCTAGATCGTGAGCGAGTTCTCGCCAGATGAGTGGCGCAAGTCTTCGTATTCAGGTGCGCAGAGCGAGTGTGTCGAGGTGGCTGCTGGGCTGTCCGGCGTCGTGCCAGTGAGGGACTCGAAAGACCCAGACGGGCCGGAACTGCTCTTCGCGGCTGAGGCTTGGGATTCGTTCCTGGCAGGGGTCAAGGGCGGGGAGTTCTCGACAGGCTGAGACGACATGGATGCCCCGCACGGGCTGTGGCCGTGCGGGGCATCGTCATCACTGGCGGCGTGTACCTCGGACGTGCGCGCTGCGGGTGCGCCTCTGCGCGTCTGGTGTGGCGCATTGGCGTTCCCAGAGGATGGGGCCCGAGCGAAGGGAGCGCAGCATGGGTGAGCACGAGAAGCCGCCGCCGGACCCGGGGCAGGGAGAGCCGCCGCCGGGGAACGCCGACGGGCAGGTACCGCCTCCGCCGCCGGGCGACGGGAAGCACAAGAAGCGATGACCGGTGATCTGGCCGGCCGCCGCACGCGGATGGATGCCCTGATGGAGGCGCGCGGGGCCTGGCCGGCCGGCTCGCCGTGGGTGCGTGAGGCTATGCGCGCGCTGCCTCGTGACACCTTCGCGCCGGATCGGCTGTGGCGGTGGGACGGTCACGCCTACACGTCACTCGACCGTCCGACCTCCCCCACCGCGTGGGCGGACGAGCTCTACTCCGGGCCTGATGCGGCGGCGGTCACCCAGGTCACCGATGGGCTCCCTTCCTCCAGCCTCTCCGCGCCCGCCGTGGTGGCGGACATGCTGGACAGCCTGATGCTGGAGCCAGGCCACACCGTGTGGGACATCGGCACCGGCCAGGGCTGGAGCTGCGCGCTCGCCGCCTGGCGGGCCGGGCCCAACCGGGTCGTCTCCACGGAGGTGGACGAAAGCCTCGCCCTGCTCGCCCGCAAACGGCTCGCCGCCGTCGAGGTGTTCGTCGGCAACGGCACCAGCCGCGTCCCGCCCGGCGGCCCGTTCGACCGCATCCATGCGACCTACGCCGTGGAGTCCGTCCCCTACACATGGATCGAGGCCGCCAAGCCGGGCGGCCGGATCGTCTACCCGTGGGGCCGGCTCGGGCACGTCGCGCTCACGGTGGCCGCCGACGGCCGTAGCGCGAGCGGCTGGGTGCAGGGCCTCGGGCAGTTCATGGCGGACCGCTCGGCTCCGGCGCCGACGGTCAGTTACGCGAAGGTACGAGGTACTGGCGAGGCTGCCACCAAGCGGATCGTCGAACGCGACCTCGCCCCGCTCGCCGACGACTGGGACCTGCGCTTCGCCGTGCGCGTCGCCGTCCCGGACGCCGTGATCGTCACCGGCCGGGACGAGGACGGCGTCAACGCCTGGATCCACGACGGCAGAGCGTCATGGGCGGCAGTCTCCGCGGGCGGTGCCCTGCTGTTCCAAGGCGGCCCGCGCCGGATCGGTGACGAGGTGCTGACCGCCTGGTCGCAGTGGGAGGAACACGGCCGTCCGACACCGTACGACTACCGGGTCACCGTCACATCGGAACGCCAGTGGGTGCGGCCCACTTCATGAAGCAGAGGGGGGAGCGCCGAGCGGCGCTCCCCCCTCCGAACCTCGGTGCTTAGAAGTCGTCGTCGAAGGAGACCGAGCCCTCGACGGCGACCTGGTACGCGGAGACCCGGCGCTCGAAGAAGTTGGTCAGCTCCTGGACGTTCTGCAGCTCCATGAAGCCGAACGGGTTCGTGGAGCCGTAGCGGATCGGCAGGCCCAGACGCGCCAGGCGCTGGTCGGCCACGGCCTGGAGGTACTCGCGCATCGACTCGGTGTTCATGCCGGGCAGGCCGTCACCGCAGAGGTCGCGGGCGAACTGGAGCTCGGCCTCGACGGCCTCCTCCAGCATCTCGGTGACCTGCTTGGCCATCTCGTCGTCGAAGAGGTCGGGCTCCTCCTCGCGGACGGTGTCGACCACCGACATGGCGAAGTCCATGTGCATGGACTCGTCGCGGAACACCCAGTTGGTGCCGGTCGCCAGGCCGTGCAGCAGGCCCCGGCTGCGGAACCAGTACACGTACGCGAACGCGCCGTAGAAGAAGAGACCCTCGACGCAGGCCGCGAAGCAGATCAGGTTCAGCAGGAAGGCCCGCCGGTCCTCCTTGGTCTGCAGCGAGTCGATGTGGTCGACCGCGTTCATGTACTTGAAGCAGAACTGGGCCTTCTGGTGGATGGAGGGGATGTTCTCCACCGCGGCGAAGGCCGCGTTGCGGTCCTCCGGGTCCGGAAGGTAGGTGTCCAGCAGCGTCAGATAGAACTGGACGTGCACGGCCTCCTCGAACAGCTGACGGCTCAGGTACAGCCGTGCCTCCGGGGAGTTGATGTGCTTGTAGAGGCTCAGCACCACGTTGTTCGCGACGATCGAGTCACCGGTCGCGAAGAACGCGACCAGCCGGCCGATCATGTGACGCTCGCCCTCGCTCAGCTTCGCCAGGTCGGCGACGTCCGAGTGAAGGTCCACCTCCTCCACCGTCCAGGTGTTCTTGATGGCGTCGCGGTACCGGTCGTAGAACGACGGGTAACGCATCGGGCGCAGCGTCAGCTCGAAGCCGGGGTCGAGCAGCATCTTGCGGTCTTCGGAGCTCATTACTGGCAGGCCTCGCAGGACTCGGGGTTCTCCAGGGAGCAGGCCAGCGCGGCCTCTTCCTCCGGGGTGAGGGTCGGGGTGTTCACGGGCACCGGGGCGGCGGTGCGGGCGGTGCCGGACGCGGCCTGGGCGATCCGGGTGGCCGGGCGCGAGCGCAGGTAGTAGGTGGTCTTCAGACCGACCTTCCAGGCGTACGCGTACATCGAGCTGAGCTTGCCGATGGTCGGCGCGGCCATGAAGAGGTTCAGCGACTGGCTCTGGTCGATGTACGGCATGCGGGCCGCGGCCAGGTCGATCAGCGCGCGCTGCGGCAGCTCCCAGGCGGTGCGGTACAGCGAGCGGATCTCCGCGGGCAGCCAGCCGAGCTCCTGGACCGAGCCGTTGGCGTCGCGCAGCGCGTCGCGGGTCTGCTGGTCCCAGACGCCGAGCTCCTTGAGGTCGCGCACCAGGTACGGGTTGACCTGGAGGAACTCGCCGGAGAGCGTCTCGCGCTTGAACAGGTTGGACACCTGCGGCTCGATGCACTCGTACACACCGGCGATGGACGCGATGGTCGCGGTCGGCGCGATCGCGAGCAGCAGCGAGTTGCGCAGGCCGGTGACGGCGATCCGCTCGCGCAGCGCGGTCCAGCGATCGGCCCACTCGGGGGTGGCCGAGCCGAAGTGGTCGATGTGCAGCTCGCCGCGGGCGGCGCGGGTCTCGCCGTACGCCTCGTGGCGGCCCAGCTGCTCGGCCAGGTCGGCGGAGCGCTCGTAGGCGGTGAGCATGATGCGCTCGGCGATGAGCGTGGAGAGCGTCCTGGCCTCGGCGGAGTCGAAGTCGATCCGCAGCTGGAAGAAGACGTCCTGGAGGCCCATCACGCCGAGGCCCACCGGCCGCCAGCGGGAGTTGGAGGCGCCGGCCTCGGGGGTCGGGTAGAAGTTGATGTCCACCACGCGGTCGAGGAAGGTGACGGCGGTGCGCACGGTGGCGTCCAGCCGCTCCCAGTCCATCGCGCCCAGCAGGTCGCCGGCCGACGCGCCGGCGGCGACGTGGGCGCCGAGGTTGACCGAGCCGAGGTTGCAGACGGCGGTCTCGGAGTCGTCGGTGACCTCCAGGATCTCCGTGCAGAGGTTGGAGGAGTGGACGGTGCGGCCCGGCAGCGCGGTCTGGTTGGCGGCGCGGTTGGAGGCGTCCTTGAAGGTCATCCAGCCGTTGCCGGTCTGCGCGAGGGTGCGCATCATCCGGGCGTAGAGGGTCTGCGCGGGGATGGTGCGCACGGCCTTGCCGGCCAGTTCGGCCTTGCGGTAGGCCTCGTCGAACTCCTCGCCCCACAGGTCGACCAGCTCGGGGACGTCGGCGGGGGAGAACAGCGACCAGTCGGCGTTGGCGTTGACCCGGCGCATGAACTCGTCCGGGATCCAGTGCGCCAGGTTCAGGTTGTGGGTGCGGCGCGCCTCCTCACCGGTGTTGTCGCGGAGCTCCAGGAACTCCTCGATGTCGGCATGCCAGGTCTCCAGGTAGACGCAGGCCGCGCCCTTGCGGCGGCCGCCCTGGTTGACGGCGGCGACCGAGGAGTCGAGGGTGCGCAGGAACGGCACGATGCCGTTGGACTTGCCGTTGGTGCCGCGGATCAGCGAGCCGCGCGAGCGGATCCGGGAGTAGGACAGGCCGATGCCGCCGGCGTGCTTGGACAGCCGGGCGATCTGCGCGTAGCGCGAGTAGATCGAGTCCAGGTTGTCCAGCGGGGAGTCCAGCAGGTAGCAGCTGGACATCTGGGGGTGGCGGGTGCCGGAGTTGAAGAGGGTCGGCGAGGAGGTCAGGTACTCCAGCCGGCTCATCAGGCGGTACAGCTCGGCGACCTCGGCGACCGACTGCTCGGTGTCGCCGACCGCCAGGCCACAGGCGACGCGGAGCAGGAAGTGCTGCGGGGTCTCGACGACCTTGCGGGTGATCGGGTGGCGCAGCAGGTAGCGGGACTGCACGGTGCGCAGGCCGAAGTACTCGAAGCGGTCGTCGCCCCGGGGGTCGACCAGGGCGTCCAGGGCGGCGGTGTGCTTGGCGACGAAGTCGGCGGTGGTGTCGCCGATCAGGCCCTCGGCGTGGCCGACCGCGATCGAGGTGGAGAACGAGACCACGCCCTGGCTCGCCGCCTCGTCCACGATCTCCAGCGCGAGCAGGCGGGCCGCGAGCTTGGAGTACTGCGGGTCCTCGGCGATCATCGACGCGGCGGCGTCGACGGCCAGCCCGCGCAGCTCGGCGAAGTCCGAGCCGGCGTGGCGGCCGCGGAGCGCGGCGGCGGCGACATGGCCGGGGTCGACCTGGGGGAGGTCGGTGCTGCGGTCGGTCAGGAGGCGCAGGAGCGCACCGCCGGGGTCGGAGACCGTCGGGTCGGCGGGGGCGGAGCTGGAACCCTGGGCGGGCAGGGTGGCTGAGGCAGCGGTGGTCAAGGCGCTCTCTCCTGGCGGCGGTCGACGGCGGTGGCTCGGGCCGGGCCGTTCGGGGCAGGGGAGATCGCCGTGCGGCCCGGAGGCGTCGCACGCGTGTCGTCCCCGGCCCGCCCGCGAGGCCCGGAAGGTGGTGCTGGTGCCATGGCCCCTGCGGGGAGGCGTCGGCACGCCGTCGGCAGGTACTCGGACTCGCGGCGCCCTTCGGGGGCGGCCGCACACCGCTGCGGGGCAGTCCCGGACTCGCACCGGGTTCCCCTGCGTCGACAGCAGGGACGAGCATACATCTAGTGGTGCTCGCTGGATGCGACACCACATGTTGTGCAGCGTGGCGTGTTGCTCCGATGACCGGTGGTACCGGGGAGGGGCCTTGGGGCGCCCGCGCGGGGTCCGTTGCGAAACGGATTGGTCACCGGGACGGTCCCTCGTCCGGTGCATGCCCTACGATCTCGGCACATGAGCGAGGGAACGGGCGCTCCGGGGGACTGGGCCGGTAGGGCCGTGCCGCCGGGGCAGGGTCAGCAGCCTGGTGTGCCGGGTCAGGTGCCGCAGCCGGGGCGGCCGCCGGTGCCGCCGCCCGGCGGGTTCGGGCCGCCTGCGACGCCGTACGTGCAACCGGGGGCGGGGGTGCCGCCGCAGGCCCAGCCGCCGGTGGCGCCGCACGTGCCGTCCGGCGCGGTGCCGTACCCGCAGCCGGGGCCCCCGCAGGGTGCCCAGCCGCCGCAGCCGCCGGCCGGACCGCAGCCGGGACCGCAGCCCGCGCCCCCGTTCGCCGGGTGGCCGCAGCAGGGCGCCCAGCCGCCGCAGCCGTCGCCCCCGAACGAGCCGGACTGGAACGCGATGGCGGACCGGCACGCCGACGAGTCGCGCCGCCGCAAGCGGCTGTGGATCGGCGCGGTGGTCGTCGCCGCCGTGCTGGTCGGCGGGATCGTCGGGGCCGGGGTGTGGATCAACGGCCGTGACAAGGGCGACGACCCGAAGCCGGCCGCGAGCGGGACCACCACCGGTACCCCGTCCGCCACGGCCACGCCCACCGAGCAGGCGGTGGCGGTGATCTCCGACGCCGCCACCGACAAGCTGCCGGTCGACGCGGCGACGCTGTTCCCCGATCAGACCCGGACCATCGACGGCAAGGTGTGGACCCGTCAGGTGACCGGTTCGACCGCTCCCTGCTCCAAGGCCACCACCGGCGGACTCGGCCTCGCGCTCGGCGACGACACCTGCCGCTCGCTGGTCCGCGCGACCTACGTCAGTGGCGAGAGCGCCGTCACGGTCGGGGTCGCGGTCTTCGACAACAAGGCGGGCGCGGACCGGGCGATCGGCCGCCACGCGGGCCTGATCCAGGGTCTGTCCGGCACCGGTGTCCCGATGTTCTGCGTGACCGACAAGTCCGGCTGCACCGAGACCCACGCGTCGATCGGGCGCTTCGGCTACTTCACGGTGGCCGGTTCGCTGAAGCAGGGGACGGACCAGAGCGACCAGCTCGCGACGGCCGCCGCCGGAGCGCTGGCGGAGCGTACGAAGGACGTCCTGCTGGCCCGGGGATCCCACGCCGGCTGACCCCCGGCGGGGAGGGGACGGCCCGCGGAGGGCGGCCCGGGGCGGTCGGATAGGATGACCGCCCTCGGGGGAGGGATGCGTCCCCCCGTGGCCGCCCCGACGGGGAATCAGCGAGCAGGAGGTACCGCGCGGTGAGCGCTGCCGTCAATGCGACCAGCAGACGGCGCAGGGCGGCGGGCCGCCGACGCGGAACGGGCGAGCCCGTCCCCGCGATGCTGCTGCCGGCGCCGCCCACTTCGCAGGAGAAGTACAGCTACACCATCCGCCACCAGTGGGTGCTGACCCTCTGTTCGATGGTGAGCTTCGGGTGCCTGGTGGTCAGTCAGGCCGAGCTGTACTCCCTCGGGTCGTGGTTCTGGCTCTGCGTGCCGTTCCTGTTCTTCACGGTCGTCTACTACGTGGTCTCGCTGCGCGTGAACAGCTTCACGCCCAACTTCGACGTCAAGGAGCACCGCCGGCTGGTGCGGCAGTGGAACCCCGCCGAGTACCCGACGGTGGACGTCTTCCTGCCGGTCTGCGGCGAGCCGATCGAGGTGCTGCACAACACCTGGACGTACGTGCGGAAGATGGCCGAGCACTACCCGGGCCTGGTCATGCCGTACGTCCTGGACGACGCGGCGAGCCCGGAGGTCGAGGCGATGGCCGCGGACTTCGGCTTCCGGTACGGGGTGCGGGAGAACCGCGGCTGGTTCAAGAAGGCCGGCAACCTGCACTACGGCTTCGGCCGCTCGGACGGCGAGTTCATCCTCATCCTGGACGCCGACTTCGCGCCCCGGCACGACCTGCTGCACGAGGTGCTGCCCTACCTGCAGCGCGACCCGAAGCTCGGCATCGTCCAGTCGCCGCAGTTCTTCCGGGTGCTGGACTCGCAGAACTGGATCGAGCGCGGCGCCGGCGCCATCCAGGAGCTGTTCTACCGCTCGGTGCAGGTCGCCCGGCAGCGCAACGACGGCGCGATCTGCGTCGGCAGCTGCGCGGTCTACCGGCGGGCCGCGCTGGTGGAGAACGGCGGCACCACGCTGATCGCCCACTCCGAGGACGTGCACACCGGCTTCGACCTGCGGGCCCTGGGCTGGGACCTGCAGTACGTGCCCGTGGCCCTGTCCACCGGCGTCTGCCCGGACAACGCCGGGGCGTTCCAGAACCAGCAGTACCGCTGGTGCATGGGCTCGATGTCGCTGATGACCAGCCGCAAGTTCTGGCACACCAAGCTCGACTTCACCACCCGGCTCTGCTACGTCTCCGGGTTCCTCTACTACATCCACACCGCGCTGCTGACCTTCGCGCTGCCGATGCTGCCGATCATGCTGCTGCTCTGGCGGCCGGACCTGCTGCAGGTCCAGCACCTGGTGCTGGTCCTGCCCAGCCTGGTGTACGCGACCGTGATCTTCCCGCTCTGGCACCGGGCGCCGTACCGGCTGGAGGCCTGGGCCGGGCGGATGATGTACGGCTGGGCGCACTTCTTCGCGGTCTGGGACCTCGTCCGGGGCCGTCAGCGCGGCTGGCAGCCGACCGGGTCCAGCAAGGCCAAGAACCGGCAGCGGCGCTTCTGGACCGGCATCGTGGTCTGGGGCGGGGGCACCGCGCTGGTCTGGGTGGTCGCGGCGGTGTACCGGATGTTCACGCTGTACCCGCTGGACTTCGCCCTGGTGCTCTCCTCGGGCCTGTTCTACGCGGTGACGGTCGGCCGCATCCTCATCCAGCCCCGATCCCAGGACTCCGTGGCATGAGCCTCCCCACCCGCACCCCCGGCGCCCGCCGGGCGCGTGCCGCACTGTTCCGCGCCCTCGCGGCGGCCCTGCTGGTGCTGCCGCTGGCCGCCTGCGACCTGCTCGGCCAGGAGCCGCTGGGCCCCGCGGCGGCGGCCGGCCCCACCGCCGCGGCGTCCGCGGGGAGCACGGCCGCCGCGGGCGGCGCGAGCGCCACCGCCGCGGCCACGCCGACCAGGACGGCCACCCCCGACGCGGCGCTGCCGTACGACGTCCGCCCGCTGCTCAAGCCGGCGAAGAAGTACCTGGGCGTGGCCGTCGACGGCGCCCCGGCGTCGATGGCCGGCGTCGACGAGTTCGCCGGCCGGATCGGCAAGCGGCCGAACATCGTCGAGTACTACTCGGGCTGGGGCGACGAGTACGACGTCAAGGGCGTGACCAACGCCTGGCAGGGCGGCGCGCTGCCGTTCATCGCCTGGGAGCCCTACAAGACGCCGCTGGCCGACATCGCGGCGGGCAAGCACGACGACTACGTCAAGCGCTACGCGGCGGCCGTGCGCAACACCAACGTGCCGGTCGCGATCAGCTTCGCCCACGAGTTCAACGGCACCTGGTACGACTGGGGCACCAAGACCACCACGGCGGCCGACTTCGTGGCCGCCTACCAGCACCTGCACGACGTCTTCACCCAGCTCGGCGTCGGCCAGGTGATCTGGGTCTGGAGCCCGAACAGCATCAACCCGGTGCCGACCGTGGCGCTCAAGCCGTACTACCCCGGGGACACCTACGTCGACTGGGTGGGCATCGTCGCGTACTACACCCACCTCGAAGCGGGCACCTTCGACACCCTCTACACGCCCACCCTCAACCAGATCCGCACCTTCACCGACAAGCCGTGGATCATCGCCGAGACCGGCTCCGAGCCGGGCACCCGCAAGGTGTCCGACATCTACAACCTCGCCGCGAACGTGATCAAGCGCCCCGACTGCCTGGGCTTCATCTGGTTCAACCTCAACAAGGAGGTCGACTGGCGGATCGAGGGCGACCCGCAGTCCCAGAACGCCTTCAAGCAGGCGGTGTCCGACGGCCGCTACAGCTTCGATGTGAAGAGCCCCTGATGACGTCCATCCCCACGCCCCGCAACCCCCTCGCCGAGGACGCGCCGGTCCGGGTGCCCGACACCGGCGGCTCGTGGTTCGAGAGCCGCCACCCGTCGGCGCCGCTCCCGCCGCACGAGGAACGGACCGACGCCGGTGTGCGGTTCACCGACCGCCCGGACGACGACGACCCGGACGAGGACGAGCCGTACGAGGACGAGCCGTACGAGGGCGGGCCGTCCGAGGCCGGCCCGGCCGCCGGTGACCCGGCCGGCGGCGAGCCGTCCGGCCCGGACGGCACCGGCCGCGACCCCGGCCGCGACCCGGACCGGCCCGAGGGCCCCGGCTACACCCTGCCGCCGGTGCCCGAGGCCAGCTGGACGCTCGACTCGGGCCGCCGCCGCTCCTGGATCAGCCGGGCGCTGCTGCTGGTCATCCTGCTGATCCAGACCGCGATGTCCGTCCGGCTGTCGAACACCGCGTTCCAGGACGAGGCGCTCTACATGTACGCCGGGCACGCGCAGCTCTCGCACTGGCTCTACGACACCCCCCTGCCGAAGGACTACAACACCTACTTCTCCGGCGCGCCGACCCTGTACCCGATCGCGGCCGCGGTGCTGGAGAACCACTTCGGCATGCTCGGCGTCCGGCTGTTCAGCCTGCTCTGCATGCTGGGCTCCACCGCGCTGCTCTACGGCTTCAGCCGGCGCCTGTTCAACGAGCGGGTCGCGCTCGGCGCCGCGGCGATGTTCGCGGTGACCCAGTCGACCGTGGTGCTCGGCTTCTTCGCCACCTACGACGCCCCGGCGGTGCTGCTGCTCGCCCTGGCGATCTGGATCGTGGTGCGCACCGACCGGGCGCCCGCGCCCGCCGTGCTGCTCGCCGCGCCGTTCGCGGTGCTGGCGGTCGGGCTGAAGTACGCCTCGGCGCTCTACCTGCCCAGCCTGGTGCTGCTGGCGGTGCTCACCGGGCGACGGGACAAGAACCGCCAGCCGCTGCTGCGCGGCGTGCTGCTGGCGGGCGGCGCGGGCGGGCTGCTCTGGCTGGGGATGACCTTCACCGACGTCCTCTCGGGTGTCCGGGCGACCACCACCCAGCGCGCCCACGGCGCCGAGCCCTGGACCGAACTGGCTCGCCAGTGCGTGGAGTTCGGCGGCCTGATGTTCGTCACCGCGGTCGGCGGCGCGGTCGCGTACGCGCTGCGCGGGCGGATGAACGAGTCGCCGCTGGTGCGCACCATGACCGGCCCCGGCCGCCGCCGCCGGATCCTGCTCGGCCTGCTGCTGACCGGCACCGCGCTGCTCGCCCCGGCCTACCAGATGCACCTCAACACCTCGGTCGCGCTGTACAAGCACCTCGGCTTCGGCCTGCTGTTCGCCGCGCCGATGGCCGGCATCGGCCTGGCCCGGCTGGTCGGCCCGCACTTCCGGCACCCGCAACTGGGCATCCTGCTCTGGGTGGTGACGCTCGCCCTCGGGCTGAGCCAGTCGACCTGGCGGTTCGACACCTGGCCCGACTCCAGCCGGATGACCGAGGTGGTGCGCCAGCACGTCACCAGCACCGGCCGCTACCTGGCCTCGGCCGACAACGTCCCGGTCTACTACACCAGCGACCTGACGCTGCAGAGTCAGTGGACCTCGACCTACGGCATCGGGTACGTCGACCAGGCGGGCGCGCTGCACACCGGTGACGACGGCTACCGCAGCGCCATCGCCGACGGCTGGTTCGACCTCGTGGTGCTCGACGGCGTCGCCACCCCGGACACCGACCGGGTGGTGGCCGACGCGATCGCCCGGAGCCCGCACTACCGGCTGCTCGGACGCATTCCCTTCACACACGTCGGTGGAACCGGGTACTACCGGATCTGGGTCAAACAGTAGCGATGACCACCCCGATACAGGCGACGGACGGCTCGGCGAACCTGCCGCCGGAACCGAGCCACCCGCCGATGCCCGCGTTCCCGCCCGCGCCGCCCGCGCCGCCCGTTCCGGGGGCGCCGCCGCGCGCCGCCGTGCCGCGCGGCCCCGCCGTGCCGGACGCCGACGAGCGGGCCCCGCAGTGGCGCGCCGCGCTCGCCGTCGCCCTGCCGCCGGTGCTGCTGGCCCTGGCGCTCTGCCTCTACGGCCTCGGGGACCGCCAGCTCTGGCGGGACGAGCACGCCTCCTGGTGGGCGGCCACGCTGTCCTGGTCCGACCTCGGCGCGCTGCTCGGGAACATGGACCTGGTGCTGGCGCCCTACTACGTGCTGCTGCATCTGTGGATCGCCGTCGCGGGGGACTCCGAGGCCGCCCTGCGGCTGCCCTCGGCGCTCGCCACGGCCGCCGCCGCCGGCTGCCTGGCCCTGCTCGGCCGGCGGCTGCTCTCGCCCCGGGCCGGGCTGCTCGGCGGCCTGCTGTTCGCCCTCTGCCCGGCGATCACCTGGTACGGCCAGGACGCCCGCCCGTACGCCTTCGCGGTGCTGGCGGCCGTCGGCAGCACCCTGCTGCTCACCCGGCTGGTCCAGGACCGTCCGGGGGCGGTGCCGGCCGCGCCGCGCGCCGCGCTGCTCGCCTGGGCGGGCTACGGGCTCACCGTGGTCGCCATGGGGCTGACCCACGTGGTGACGCTGATGGTGCTGCCCGGCCACCTGCTGCTGGTGGTCCGCGAGTTCCGCCGCACGCCGGCCGCCGCCGACGACGGCACCCGCTGGGTGCTGCCCGGCCGCTGGGCGCTGGCCTCGGCGGGCGCGGTGCTGCTGCTCAGCCCGTTGCTGCTGCTCGGCGCCGGGCAGAGCGGGCAGATCGCCTGGAACGAGCGCGACTGGGACGACCTCGGCGCGCTGGTCACCGACCTGGCCGGGTCCGCCGCGCTCGGCTGGACCCTGCTGGTGGTCGGCGTGGTGGGCGCGGTGAGCCTGCTGGTGCTGCGCCAGCAGGGCGCCGGCCTGCTGATCTGCTGGGCGCTGCTGCCGGTGCTGCTGACCCTGGGGACGGCGCACTGGCTGCACCTGTTCCTCGCCCGCTACCTGCTCTTCACGGTGCCCGCCTGGACCCTGCTGGTCGCCGAGGCGGTCGGGCGGCTGCCCGGCCTGGTCGCCCGGTTCACCGCCTCCCGCACCCCGCCGCGCTGGGTGGCCGGGCCGGCCCCGCTGGCCGCGGCCGTCGCGCTGGCCGTCGCGCTCGCCTGGCCCGCCCAGGCCACCGTGCGCGACGACCTGCCCGGCGAGGCGGACGCCCGGGCCGCCGCCCGGCTGATCGGCGAGGGGGTGCGCCCCGGCGACGGCGTGGTGTACGAGCCGGGCAGCTCGCTGCGCCGGTCGCTGGCCTACGAGCTGCGCGGGCGGCCGGCGCCCGCGGACGTGCTCCAGCGGGTGTCCGCGGAGCAGGCCGGCAGCTTCGGCGCGCTGGAGTGCGAGGAGCCGGCCCGCTGCCTGGCCGGCACCCGGCGGATCTGGCTGCTGGTGTCCGGCGCGGACCGCCGGCCGTTCGGTGCCGTCCCGGACAAGGTGGCGAAGGAGCTGAACGGGTTCCGCACGGTCCGCACCGAGAACCTGCCGCACCTGCGGCTGGTGCTGCTGGAGCGCCGGACCGGGTGACCGGTCAGAAGGTCGTGCTGTAGACCATCAGGTCGACGCCCGGGACCGGCGACCAGTCGCGCCCCGGGTCGCGGCGGAAGCCGACCCGCTCGTAGATCCGGTGCGCGGTGGTCATCTCCGGCTGGGTGGAGAACGCCATGCCGGTCAGTCCGAGCTCGCGGCTGCGGGCGAGCGCGGCGCGCACCAGGGCCTCGCCGGCGCCGCGCCCGCGGGCGGCCGGGGCGGTGGCGAGCATCCGGATCTCGCCCTCCTCGGGGGTGGCGATGTCCGCCCACGGGGTGCCGCCGACCGCGAAGGTGACGGTGCCGAGCAGCGTCCCGTCGGCCGCGTCCACCGCGACCATCAGCTCGGCCTCGGCGGCCCGGGTGGCCGCGTCGCGCAGCCGGTGCACGTACGGACCCTCGGGGGAGGTGAAGCCGTCGCCGACGAAGGCCTCGGCGGTTATGCGGCCGGCTTCCTCGAACTCCTCGGCGCGGGCCCGGCGGATGACGATGTCCATCCGGCCAGTGTGCCGGAATCCCGCGGGACGGCACTGAGCGGGGTACGGGCCTCCGCTTCGGCGACGACGCCGGTGGCGGTGCCGGCGACGGCGGTGGCGACGGCGGTGGTGGCGGTGGTGGTGGCCGTGCGGACGGGGACGTGGGCGGTGGCGGGGTCGGCGGACGGGCGGAGCGAGGCGGCGGGCATGGTGCCGTGGAGCCGGTCGGGCAGGGCGGGGTCGGCGGGGTAGCCGCCGGGGCGGTGCCAGTTGTCGCGCCCGGTGGCCCTCTGCTGTGCCACCTCGCGCCCGATCAGGCCGCCGAGCAGGCCGAAGCCGCCGACGGCCCCGAGCAGGGCGAGTGCGCTGGCGAGCGTGTCGGAATCCATGGCTCCACCTTCGCCCCGGCGCGACTCCGGGGCGAGTGGCAGGAATGCCCGATCACATCGAAAAACTGCCAGCCGGCGGGTTACCCTGGCGGCATGCTGAAGAACGTCGTGGCCGTCGTCATGGAGGATGTCCACCCCTTCGAACTCGGCGTCGCCTGCGAGGTGTTCGGTCTGGACCGCAGCGACGACGGGCTTCCCGCCTACGACTTCGCGATCGCCGGCGCCCGCCCGGGCCCGCACCGCACCCACGCCGGCTTCGCCGTCGACGTCCCGCACGGGCCCGAACGCCTCGCCGCCGCGGACCTGGTGGTGGTCACCGCCAGCTCGCTGCGCGGTGAGTACCCGGCGCCGCTGCTGGACGCGCTGCGGGCGGCCGTCGAGGGCGGTGCCCGGGCGCTGTCCATCTGCAGCGGCGCCTTCGCGCTCGGCGCCGCCGGGCTGCTGGAGGGCCGCCGGGCCACCACGCACTGGCGGTACACCGCCGAACTGGCCGCCCGCCATCCGAGGACCACCGTCGAGCCGGACGTCCTCTACGTGGACGACGACCCGGTGATCACCTCCGCCGGGACGGCAGCCGGCATCGACGCCTGTCTGCACCTGGTGCGCAAGCTGCAGGGCGCCGAGGTGGCCCGGGGGATCGCCCGCCGGATGGTGGTGGCGCCGCACCGGGAGGGCGGGCAGGCCCAGTTCGTGCACCGGCCGCTGCCGGAGGGCGACGGCGAGTCGCTGGCCCCGCTGCTCGACTGGATGCGCCACCACCTGGACGAGGAGTCGACCGTCGAGCAGCTGGCCGCCCGGGTCCACATGTCGCCGCGCACCTTCGCCCGGCGCTTCCAGCAGGAGACCGGCACCACTCCGCACCGCTGGCTGATCGGGCAGCGGCTGCTGCTCGCCCAGCGGCTGCTGGAGTCGACCACCGAGCCGGTGGACGCCATCGCCGCCCGCTGCGGCTTCGGCAACGCGGCCACCCTGCGCCACCACTTCGGCCGCCGGCTGGGCACCACCCCGCTGGCCTACCGCCGCTGCTTCGCCGAGCCCGCCGCGGCGGTCGCCGACCGCGTCTAGGGTCTGGAGCCCGCGGCGCGCCCCCGGGACCCGCGGGTCAGCCCGCGTCCTCCAGGTGGCCGGTCTGGTTCCAGCGGTCCGGCCGCAGCCGGCCGGCCTCGGCCCGCCAGACGCTCGCGGAACAGTTGCGCACCGGCTCCAGGGCGGTCAGCTGCTCCTCGGTGAGCCGGTCCAGCACGTAGCGGAGCATGAGCACCGTGCAGTCGTGCGCGACCACCAGGACCGGCCGGCCGGCCTCCTCCGCACAGATGTCGCGCAGCACGCTGCGCACCCGCAGGGCCACGTCGGCCCAGGACTCGCCGCCGGGCGGCCGGTAGTACAGCTCGCCCATCTTCCGCCGCCGGGCCGCCTCCCCGGGGTGGTCGGTCTCGATGGCGGCCTTCGGCAGCATCTCCAGGACGCCGAGCTCGCGGTCGCGCAGCCGCTCGTCGTAGCGGACGGCGAGCGAGACCGGGACGGCGCCGAGTCCGGCGGCCTGGGCGAGCGCGATCCGGGCGGTCTCGGCGGTGCGCACGTAGGGCGAGCACCAGACGCTGCGCGGCCGGTCGGCGCCGGGCAGCGCCGCCCACCAACGGCCGAGGGCGTGCGCCTGCTGCTGGCCGTGCAGGGAGAGCGGGATGTCGGCGTCCCGGCTGCTGATCGGCACGGTGAGCGCGCCGGCCGCATCGGCGAGCTGGAACTCGACGTTGGCGGTGGACTCGCCGTGGCGGGTGGCGATCAGGACGGAGGGGACGGGGGGCAGCCCGGTGGCCGCGGTGGCCGCGGTGCCCGCGACGGTGCCCGCGCTCCGGTGCGGGGCGGCCGACCGGTGCCGTCCGTCGGTGTGGTGCTGGCCGTTGAGGGTGGTGCCGAGTTCTGCCATTGCCGCCGCTCCCCGTGGGTCGATCAGTTGCCGGCCGGTTGCCGGTCCGGTCTGGTTGGTGCCCTGCGTGTGGTGCCCCATGCACCCGGCTGTTCATACATATGATCGCGCCGCCCCCTCCAGTGTTGACCGGGGAGACGGCGCGACCACAGGGCGCGCAAGGCGTATCAGTGCGCCGCCACGGGCTCCGGCGCGTTCTCCGGCTCCTCCCCGCCACCCTCGGCGCTGTAGTCACCCGGCCGGGTCTCGTCGGGCCCGTCCGGCGCCTTGACGGCGCGCAGGACCAGCGTGAGCGCCACCGACACCAGCAGGTTGAGGACGAAGGCGGTGAGCCCGATGTAGCCGGTCTCGCCGATGCCGGGGATCTCGGCGGCGTTCCCCCCGAAGTGCTTGGTCTTGGGGCTGGCGATCCCGTAGGCCTTCCAGGTGCCGTAGACCATGCCGGCCGCCCAGCCCGCGAGCAGCGCCCAGTGGTGGAACCAGCGGGTGAACAGGCCGCCGACGATCGGGACGAAGGTCTGCAGGATCCACAGGCCGCCGAGCAGCTGGAGGTTGATCGCCGCCTGCTTGTCCATGCCGAGCACGAAGACCAGCGCGCCGACCTTGACCAGCAGCGAGACCAGCTTGGCGATCCGGGTCTCGTCGGCCGGGGTGGCGGAGGGCTTCAGGAACTCCTTGTAGACGTTGCGGGTGAACAGGTTCGCCGCCGCGATGGACATGATCGCCGCCGGGACGAGCGCGCCGATGCCGATGGCCGCGAAGGCGACCCCGGTGAACCAGTCGGGGAACATGTCCTCGAACAGCTGCGGCACCGAGAGCTGGGTGTTGAAGCCCTTGTCGCCCTTGCCGATCCCGGCCGCGATCGCCATGAAGCCGAGCAGCGCCAGCAGCCCCAGCATCAGCGAGTACGCGGGCATGATCGCCATGTTCCGGCGCACGGTGTTGCGGGACCTGGAGGCGAGCACGCCGGTCACCGAGTGCGGGTACAGGAACAGCGCCATCGCGGAGCCGAGCGCCAGCGTCGCGTACGTCCACTGCTTGTTCTCCGGCAGGGTGAGCGAGCCGCCCGACCCGGGGCCGCCGAACCGCTCGCCGACCGCGTCGAAGATGTGGCCGTAGCCGCCGAGCCGGATCGGGATGTAGATCACCGCGACGATGATCACCAGGTAGACGAGGGTGTCCTTGACGAAGGCGATCAGGGCCGGCGCGCGCAGCCCCGAGGAGTAGGTGTACGCGGCGAGCACGCCGAAGGCGATGAACAGCGGCAGGTCCTTGACGAACCAGTTGGAGCTCGCGCCCCCGCCGACGCCCAGCACGTCCAGCACCGCCTGGATGCCGACCAGCTGGAGCGCGATGTACGGCATGGTGGCGAGGATGCCGGTCAGCGCGACCACCAGCGACAGCGGCCGGGAGCCGTAGCGCCCGCGCACGAAGTCGGCCGGGGTGACGTAGCCGTGCACCCGGGAGACCGACCAGAGCCGGGGGAGGAAGAGGAAGACCAGCGGGTAGGCGACGATCGTGTAGGGGACGGCGAAGAAGCCCGCGGCGCCGGTCGCGTAGACGGCGGCGGGGACGGCGATGAAGGTGTAGGCGGTGTAGAGGTCGCCGCCGAGCAGGAACCAGGTGATCCAGGTCCCGAAGCTGCGCCCGCCGAGGCCCCACTCGTCCAGGTGGAGCGCGTTGTCGGCGCGCCGCCACCGGGAGGCCAGGAAGCCCATCACGGTGACCAGCAGGAAGAAGAGGACGAACACCACCAGCGCGGGCACGTTGACGCCGTTCACCGGGCGCCACCCGCCTTCCGCGCCGCGCGGGCGGCCCGGCGGGCCTTCTCGTCCCGGTCGATCAGCAGGTAGGCGCTGACCGTGAAGACGGCCGACACCGGGACCCAGAGCAACTGGTACCAGTAGAAGAAGGGGACGCCGCCCGCCTCGGGCTCGGGCTTGTCGTACGAGCCCACCCAGAGCATCGCGACGATCGGCACCAGCAGGGCGAGCGCGGCCAGCACCCGCTCGGGGGTGACCGCCGGGGGGCCGGGGGGTCCGGGCTCTTCTGGCTCGGGCATGACAGGTCGGTCGGTGAGGTCTGACGACATGGTTCGGCTCCGCTTCGGAGGGTTCACCTCGCCGGCGCCGCAACCCCCGGGTGCACCGGGCGCCCCCGTGGGTCCGCCGAGCAGCACCACTGGTGATCGGCAGTCAGTACGGTTGCGGAATCTAGAGCATCGCGTGATCCGTGTCACTGGATCCGGGGCAACTTCCCGCCATCCGGATCCTCCGCGCGCCGGGAGCGTGCAACGGGCCCCGGCGCGCGCTCCTCGCGCGCCGGGGCCCCGGAGCGTGTCCGTGCCGGGCCGGGCTACTCCGGCCGCTTGAGCCGGGTGATGAACTTGTAGCGGTCGCCGCGGTAGATGGAGCGCACCCACTCGACGGGGTCGCCGTCCGGGTCGAAGGAGTGCCGGGAGAGCTGGAGCATCGGCAGCCCGAGGTCGGAGCCGAGCAGCCCGGCCTCGCGGGGGTTGGCGAGGGTGGTCTCGATGGTCTCCTCGGCCTCGGCCACGGTCACCCCGTAGACCTCGCGCAGGGCGGTGTAGAGCGAGTTGTGCTTGGCCAGGTTGCGGCGCAGGGCGGGGAAGCGCTTGGCGGACAGGTGGGCCACCTCGATGGCCATCGGGTCGCCGTTGGCCAGCCGCAGGCGCTCGATCCGCAGCACCCGGCCGCCGGGCTTGATGTCCAGCAGGGGGGCCAGCCGCTCGTCGGCGGAGATGTAGCCGATCTCGATCAGCCGGGAGGTGGGCTCCAGGCCCTGGGCCCGCATGTCCTCGGTGTAGGAGGTGAGCTGGAGGGCCTGGGCCACCTTGGGCTTGGCGACGAAGGTGCCCTTGCCCTGGATGCGCTCCAGCCGGCCCTCGACGACCAGCTCCTGCAGGGCCTGCCGGACGGTGGTGCGGGAGGTGTCGAACTGCGCCGCCAGTGCCCGTTCGGGAGGAACCGGGGTGCCGGCGGGCTGGGTCTCGGTAAGCTGCAGCAGGTGGCGCTTCAGGCCGTAGTACTTCGGCACCCGGGCGGTCGGGTCCCCGCCGCCCTGGGTGACGGGATTCTTCACCTGGGGGTCGTTGACCTGGGCCGTGCTGCCCCCGTCGCTGCTCATCGGACCTGTCTCCCGCTTCTCGCAGAGCTCTCGCGAAGCCCCACCACATGATTAACGGCTCACATCGTTGCATGTATGGCTACGGAACGAATACCTCATCACGCGATGAACGATGTGCGGTGTCGGCTTGATAACGGGTGGTCCGGATCGGTCGAACAGCCGTTGACAGGCCCATTGGTCTAGGCCAAGCTCCAGGCATCTGGTCTACACCACTAGGCCGGTCACTATGAATCCCCCCACCCGTTCGCTGGAGTCCGCGGCACCATTCCTCCCACTTCGCGTGGGTATGCCGCTGCCACCCGACGGGGGTAACCAGGCATCCCTCAGGAGGATGGCGTGAAGCGTCAGCTCATCGCGGCGGTCGGCGTCGCGGCCATGGTTGTTGGTCTCGCGGCCTGTGGCTCGGACGCCAAGAAGGAGGGCGGCGACTCGGGCACGTCGACCGCCGCCTCGGGCAAGAAGGACTACAACGGCAAGACGCTCAAGGTGTGGCTCATGAGCGGCTCGGCCCCGAAGGGCTGGACCGACTCGGTCAAGACCGAGTTCGAGACCACCTACCCCGGCTCGAAGCTCGAGTTCCAGGAGCAGCAGTGGGACGGCATCGGCCAGAAGATCACCGCGGCGCTCTCCGAGGGTTCGGTCGACGTCGTCGAGGTCGGTAACACCCAGACCGCGGGCTACGCGGCCTCGGGCGGCCTGCTCGACATCACCAAGGACAAGGCGTACCTCGGCGGCAGCGACTGGGCCGACAACCAGAACGAGGCCGCCATCCTCGACGGCAAGCAGTACGCCGCCCCGTGGTGGGTCTCCAACCGCGTGGTCGCCTACAACAAGGACCTCTGGGCCGCGGCCGGCCTGAAGGACGCGCCGAAGACCCTCGACGAGTTCTACACCGACCTTGAGAAGCTGAAGGCCACCCCCGGCGTCAACGACGCGATCTACATGCCGGGCCAGGAGTGGTACGTCTACTTCGGCCTCCTCCACAGCGAGGGTGGCCAGATCGCCAAGAAGGACGGCGACAAGTGGGTCGGCGGCCTGTCCTCGCCCGAGGCGAAGAAGGCCTTCGAGACCTACCAGAAGCTGCAGAGCTACTCGAAGGCCCCGAAGGACAAGGACGAGGCCACCCCGCAGCAGAAGGACGTCTTCGCCAAGGGTGACGTCGGCGCCATGATCGGCCTCGGCTGGGAGCTCCCGAAGGAGGAGGAGCTGTCGGCGAGCAAGATCGGCTTCTTCCCGCTGCCGGGCAAGACCGCTGACAAGCCCTCCGGCGTCTTCCTCGGTGGCTCGAACCTGGCGATCGCCCAGAACAGCAAGAACACCGACATGGCCAAGGACTTCCTGAAGGTCGCCCTCAACGACAAGAACGAGGGTCTGGTCGCGGCCGCCGGCAACATCCCGAACAAGAAGTCGCTGAGCAGCCAGGTCACCGGTGACTTCGCGAAGGCCGCCGTGCCGGCCGCCGAGCAGGGTGCGATCACCCCGAACACCCCGAACTGGGCCAGCGTCGAGGACAAGCCGAACCCGATCAAGGAGTTCCTGACCGCGGCCCTCCAGGGTGGCGACTACACGGCCACCGCGAAGAAGTACGACGACGAGATCGCGAAGCGGCTCAACCAGAAGCAGTAAGCAATCGAGCGGCGTCGCTCACCGGCTCCCGGCGGGGGGCCGGTGGGCGGCGCCTGTCCGTCGTGGTCGGGTTATGAGGAAGTGAGAACGATGGCTGTGCATTCCGGGCGGGTGCACACACAGTCTCCGGATTCAGGGAAGGCTGCTGTGGCCAGTATCGAGACGAGCGCCGCGGGTGGCGGCGCCAAGGGCACCCCGAAGAGGGGCAGATCGGCGGACGGCCGGAGCTTCGGCGCCAAGGCCGCCCCCTACCTGCTGCTGCTGCCGGCCACCGTGGCGACGATCGCCCTGCTGGGCTGGCCGCTCGTGAAGACGGTGCTGCTGTCGTTCCAGAACCTCAACAGGCGTCAGCTCGTCACGCACGTGACGGAGTGGAACGGCTTCGACAACTACAAGGAGCAGCTGACCGACCCGGACTTCTGGTCGGTCACCGGGCGCACGGTCGCCTTCACCCTGGTGAACGTCGTGCTGATCATGGTCGGCGGCACCCTGGTCGGCCTGCTGCTCAACCGCCTCGGCAAGAAGATGCGCCTGGTGCTGTCGGTCGGTCTGCTGATGGCCTGGGCGATGCCGGTGGTCGCCGCGACCACCGTCTACACCTGGCTGTTCGACCAGCAGTGGGGCGTCGTCAACTGGTTCCTCGACAAGCTCGGCTGGCACTCGATGGCCGACTACAACTGGATGAGCGACCAGTACTCGACGTTCTTCGTGATCATCCTGCTGATCGTCTGGCAGTCGATCCCCTTCGTCGCGTTCAACATGTACGCGGGTCTCACCACCATCCCGAAGGAGCTGTACGAGGCCGCCCGGATGGACGGCGCCGGCGCCTTCAAGATCTTCGGCTCGGTGGTCTTCCCCAGCCTGAAGCCCTTCTTCCTGGCCACGAGCTTCCTTGAGGTCATCTGGGTCTTCAAGGCCTTCACCCAGGTCTACGCGATCAACGGCGGCGGTCCCGAGAACCTGACCCGGAACCTGCCCGTGCACGCCTACCTGGAGGGGTCCTCGGGCCAGCATTACGGCATCGGCTCCGCGATCGCCGTGCTTACCATCCTGATGCTGGGTGTGCTCATGGCGTACTACTTCCGCATCATGCTCAAGCAGGAGGACGAGCTGTGAGGCGCTCACTCATCGGACGTAGCTGGCCGAACGTGCTCGCGGGCGTCCTGTTCGTCTTCTTCATCTTCCCCGTCTACTGGATGGTCGCGACGTCCTTCAAGAAGGACGGCGACATCATCAGCAAGACGCCGGTCTTCATCCCCTTCAAGGGGACCATGGACCACTACGTCACCGCGATCAACGCCAAGCACTTCTGGACGTACGTCACCAACAGCTTCGTCGTCACCATCGGCGCCGTCCTGGCCTCCCTGGTGATCGCGACGCTCGCGTCCTTCGCCATCGCCCGGATGAAGTTCCGCGGCCGCAAGGGCTTCGTCCTGGTCGTGATGGCCGCGCAGATGGCGCCCTGGGAGGTCATGACCATCGCGGTCTACATGATCTCGCGCGACAACGACATGCTGAACAGCCTGCTGCCGCTGACCCTCTTCTACATGATGATGGTCCTGCCCTTCACGATCTGGACGCTGCGCAGCTTCATCGCCGCGGTGCCCAAGGAGCTGGAGGAGTCGGCCATGGTGGACGGCTGCACCCGCACCCAGGCCTTCGTGAAGGTGATCTTCCCGCTGCTGGCCCCCGGCCTGATGTCGACCTCGCTGTTCGGCTTCATCACCGCGTGGAACGAGTTCCCCCTCGTCCTGATCCTCAACAAGGAGGAGGGACACGGGCAGACCCTCCCGCTGTGGCTGTCCTCCTTCAAGACCGCCTTCGGCAACGACTGGGGTGCCACCATGGCCGCGTCCACGATGTTCGCCATCCCGGTGCTGATCCTGTTCGTCTTCCTGCAGCGCAAGGCGGTCGGTGGCCTCACCGACGGCGCCGTGAAGGGCTGATCCCCCGTGAGCATCCTCGTTCCCACCCTCCCGGCCTCGGACCAGCTGCACCGTGACGCCCTGACCGTCCTGCAGCCCGGCTTCGTCGGCACCGAGCCGCCGGAGTGGCTGCGCCGCCACCTGGCGGCCGGTCTGGGCTCGGTCGCGCTGTTCGACCGCAACGTGGCCGACCTCGCCCAGCTCGCCGCGCTCACCGCCGCGCTGCGGGCCGAGAACCCCGACCTGCTGATCGCCATCGACGAGGAGTCCGGCGACGTCACCCGGCTGGAGGCGGGCTCCGGCTCGTCCTGGCCGGGCAACCTCGCCCTCGGCGCCATCGACGACCCGGCGCTGACCCGTGACGTCGCCCGCGAGCTGGGCCGCGCGCTGGCCGCCGCCGGCGTCAACTACAACTGGGCGCCGACCGCTGACGTCAACTCCAACCCGCGCAACCCGGTCATCGGCGTGCGCTCCTTCGGTGCCGACCCGGAGCTGTGCGCCCGGCACACCGCCGCCTGGGTGGAGGGCCTGCAGTCGGCCGGTGTCGCGGCCTGCTCCAAGCACTTCCCCGGCCACGGTGACACCGCCGTCGACTCGCACCACGGCCTGCCGGTCATCGACGTCGACCTGGACGTGCTGCGCTCGCGCGACCTGATCCCGTTCCAGGCCGCGATCGCCGCCGGCACCAAGGCCGTGATGACGGCCCACATCATGGTCCCGGCGCTCGACCCCAAGCTGCCCGCCACGCTCAGCCCGGCCGTGCTGCGCGACCTGCTGCGCGCGGCCCCCGAGGACGGCGGCCTGGGCTACCAGGGCCTGATCGTCAGCGACGCGATCGAGATGGGCGCCATCGCCGACACCTTCGGCATGGGCGACGGCACCGTGCTGGCCCTGGCGGCCGGCGCGGACGCGATCTGCGTGGGCGGCGGACTGGCCGACGAGGACACCGTGCTGATGCTGCGTGACGCCATCGTGGCGGGCGTGCAGTCCGGCCGGCTCCCGGAGGAGCGGCTCGCCGACGCGGCCGCCCGGGTGCGCGCGCTCGGCAGCTGGGCCCGGATCGCGGCGCAGGGCGAGCGGCCGGAGGCGGACCTCGCGGTCGGCCTGCGGGCGGCCCGCCGGGCGCTGCGGGTGGTCCGCGCGCCGGGCCGGGAGGTCCTGCCGGTGACCGAGCGCCCGTACGTGGCGTCGTTCTCCTCGGAGCCCAACATCGCCGTCGGCGACGTCACCCCGTGGGGCGTGGCCGGCATGCTGGCCGACCGCTTCCCGGGCACCCGGACCCGCGAGGTCGGCTCGGAGGCCGCCGAGGCCGCGGTGCTGGACACGGTGGTCTCCGAGGTGCTGGCCGAGGCCGCCGGCCGCCGTCTGGTGCTGGTGGTCCGCGACGCCCACCGCCACGCGTGGATGTCGGCCGCGCTGGCCCGCCTGGTGGCGGCCCGCCCGGACGCCGCGGTGGTCGAGATGGGCCTGCCGCAGTCCGAGCCGTCCGGCGCGCTGTACATCGCCACCCACGGCGCCGCCCGGGTCTGCGGGCTGGCCGCCGTCGAGGTGCTCACCGGACAGCCGGGGGCGATCGGCTGAGTCCCCGTCGGACCGTCGCGCCGGGTGCCCCGAGGCATCCGTCCCAGCGGGCCCGTCATGCGCATGTCGCATGGCGGGCCCGCTGCGTTCTCCGCCCGGGGCATGCCGTGTGACCTGCGATTTCGCGACCTGACGATGTTCCCTCAAATCGCCCTTAAGGGAGCCTTAAGTTCTACCTAGGGTGATCGCTGCGCGACTGATCGCCACGCGGTACAACAGGTCTGCAACGGCCTTGACCGCCAGGCCATTTGGCGTTGACACCAACTGTGGTCTAGGCCAGGCTCCACTTCATCCGGTTCGAATTTCAATTTCGCCGGATGTGGTATTGGCCCACCCCGAAGCTCTTCGCCGCCCCTCCCCGGACACCGTCCCGTCGGGCGCCGGCGCGCCGCCGGCGGGCACAAAGCACTAACACCCTCGGAGGATGGCGTGAGAAAGCGTCGGTTCATGGCGGCGGTCGGCATCATGGCGCTGGCCGCCGGACTGACGGCGTGTTCCTCGGGCGGCCCGGCGTCGGGAGACGCCAAGGCCGCCTCGGCGGACCCGAAGGCCGCGACCGGTACCGTCACGGTCTGGCTGATGGACGACGCCCAGAAGAGCTGGCCCGACCTCGTCCAGCGGGTCAACGACGACTTCGCCGCCAAGTACCCGAACGTCACCCTGAAGCTCGCCTACCAGGGCTGGGCCGACAAGGTGGCCAAGCTCGACCAGGCGATCACCGACGGCAACGCCCCGGACGTGGTGGAACTCGGCAACACCGAGACCATGAAGTACGTGCTCTCCGGCGCGCTGGCACCGGTGGAGCGCACCACCTTCGACAACTCGGACACCTGGATCACGGCGCTCGCCAACACCTGCACCTACCAGGACAAGCTCTGGTGCGTGCCGTACTACGCCGGCGCCCGGGTCGCCATCTACAACTCCACCGCCTTCCAGCAGGCCACCGGCAACGCCGAGTTCCCCAAGACCGAGGACGAGCTGCGTGCGGCGCTCGACAAGATCGCGGACAAGAACAAGGCCGACCGGACGTTCTCCCCGATGTACCTGCCCGGCCCGTACTGGTACGCCGCGATGAGCTACGTCTCCGCGTACGGCGGTGCCATCGCCCGCTTCGACAGCGGCGGCACCTGGCACGGCACCCTGAGCGACCCCAAGTCCCAGCAGGGCATCACCCACTTCGTCGACCTGGTGCGCAAGTACAACAAGGGCGACCAGGCGGTCAACGAGCAGAACCAGTACGAGGCGATGGCCCGCGGCCACGCGGCGGCCTTCTACGGCAACGGCTTCGAGGCGGCCAGCGTGGCCGCGCCGGTCACCGGCGACCCGAACCTCAAGGACTCGGTGAAGGTCGCCACCATGCCCGGCCCGGGCGGCAAGCCGCTGCCGACCTTCATCGGCGGCTCGGCCCTGGCGGTCACCGCGAAGTCGCCCACGGCGGCGCTGGCCACCGACTGGGTCCGGATGTTCACCAGCGCCAAGTCCGAGCAGGCGCTGGCCGACAAGGACATCCTGCCGAACAACCTCACGCAGCTGGCCCCGCTGAAGAGCAAGCCGGCCACCGCCGCCGCGGCCAACGCGGTGCCGGACGCCTGGTTCACCCCGCTGGCCCCCGGCTGGGGCCTGGTGGAGAAGCAGAAGATCCTGCCCGACATGCTGACCGCCATCCTGCGCGGCAAGTCGGTGGACCAGGCCACCAAGGAGGCCGACGCCGCCATCGACCAGCTGATCAACAAGGCCGGCTGAGCCGCCGGCCGGCCCGGGACGCCGGAGCCCCTCCCCGCACCGCCGGGAGGGGCTCCGCGCGCGCCGCAGGCCGCCGGACCTGCCGTGACCGCCTCCTCGGATGTGCCCCGGGCGGGCGGCCCCCGTAGGATTGCCGCAGCATTCACCGCAGCGAGTGTGCGGACTCGCCGCCGTAGAGGTCCCCGCCGGGCATTCCCGCCCGGTCGGGGTGGAACCATCTCATCGGAGGCCCACCCACGATGTCCGACACGCAGACCGTCCCTGGCCGGATCATGGCGGCGGAGATGGCCGAGCAGCCGGCCGTCCTGCAGCGCATCCTCGACGAGGGCGCCCCCAGGATCTTCGAGATCGCGTCCCGGATCGCCGCCCGCAACCCGCGGTTCGTCCTCCTGACCGCGCGCGGCACCTCGGACAACGCGGCGCTGTACGCGAAGTACCTGATCGAGATCCTGCTGGGCAAGCCGGCCGGCCTGACCTCGATGTCCACCACCACCGCCTACGGTGCCAAGCCGGACCTGACCGACGTGCTGGTGATCACCGTCAGCCAGTCGGGCGGCTCGCCGGACCTCGTCGCCTCCACCAAGGCGGCCCGCGAGGCCGGTGCCATCACCCTGGCGGTCACCAACAACGCCGGTTCGCCGCTGGCCGAGGTCTCCGAGTTCCACATCGACGTGCTGGCCGGCCCGGAGAAGGCGCTGCCCGCCACCAAGACCTACACCGCCGAGCTGCTCGCCCTCTACCTGCTGATCGAGGGCCTGCGCGGCGGCGACGGCGCGGCCGCCAAGGCCCTGCCCGAGCTGGCGGCCGGCATCCTGGCCCGCCAGGACGAGGTCAAGGCCCTGGCCGAGCGCTACCGCTTCGCCCAGCGCCTGGTCATCACCTCGCGCGGCTACGGCTACCCGACCGCCCGCGAGGCGGCGCTGAAGCTGATGGAGACCACCTACATCCCGGCCTCCCCGTTCTCCGGCGCCGACCTGCTGCACGGCCCGCTGGCCATGGTCGACAACGTCTCCCCGGTCATCGCGATCGTCCCGGACGGCAAGGGCGGCGAGGCGCTGCAGCCCGTCCTGGACCGGCTGCGCGGCCGCGGTGCCGACCTGGTCGTGGTCGGCCAGCAGGCGCAGGTCGAGGCCGCCTCGGCGGGCTTCGCGCTGCCGGCCGGTGTGCCCGAGGAGGTGCAGCCGATCCTGGAGATCCTGCCGCTGCAGCTGCTGGCCTACGAGGTCACCATCGCCCGCGGCCAGGACCCGGACGCCCCGCGCGCGCTCGCCAAGGTCACCGAGACCCACTGACGCGCCGCCCGGCCCGCCGTACGCCGGAGCCCCCGTCCACAGCCTGTGGACGGGGGCTCCGGCGTTCCTGCGTCCCGGGGGCCCGCGACGGGCGGGGGAGTCCGGGAAACACTACGGGCCACGGCGCCGACACGGGACCCTCAACCCATGCGGCTCCGCGGCCCGGAGCTGTCGTCGGGCGCCGGTGACGATCGAGAACTGTGCGGGGTCCTCGTTCGGCGGCGACCGACCGAGGAGCGGCATCGCGCGGTCAGGGCAGTTGCGCGGTTGCCTCTCCTTGGTGCCCTTTCATTGTGGACTAGACCAATCTGGGTTGTCCAGGCCTTGCCGGAAATTGGTCTGGACAACCTGGGGGGAATGGTGCGCGGCGCACGCCGGCGGGGGTGCGCGCGGGCCCTCCGCGCCCCCCTGGAGCTACGCTCGCCCTGTGCCCTCGCTGAACGAACTCGTCCGCCGCCACACCACCCTGACCGGTGCCGATGTGGAGTGGCTGCACATGCTGGTCTCGGAGTGGCAGCTGCTCTCCGACCTGTCCTTCGCCGACCTCGTGCTCTGGATCCCCACCTGGGACGGCATCCGGTACGTCTCGGTCGCCCAGATGCGCCCCAACACCGGCCCCACGTCCTACCAGGACGACATGGTCGGCCACCTCGTCCCGCGCGGCCGGCGCCCGCTGCTGGACGCCGCCTTCGACGAGGGGCGGATCGTGCGCGAGGGCGACCCGGAGTGGCGCGAGGAGGTGCCGGTCCGGGTCGAGTCCATCCCGGTGCGGCGCGAGGGCAAGGTGCTCGGCGTGATCGCCCGCAACACCAACCTGCTGACCGTGCGCACCCCGAGCCGGCTGGAGCTCACCTATCTGCAGAGCGCCTCCGACCTCGCCCAGATGATCGCGGCCGGCGCCTTCCCCTTCCCCGGGGTCGAGCAGGCCGACATGGACGCGGCCCCGCGCGTGGGCGACGGCCTGATCCGCCTCGACGCCGACGGCATCGTCACCTACGCCAGCCCCAACGCGCTCTCCGCCTACCACCGGCTCGGCCTCACCACCGACCTGGTCGGCAGCCACCTCGGCCGCGCCACCGCCGACCTCGCCCCGCCCTCCCGGGCCGCCGTGCACGAGGCCCTGGTGAAGCTGGCCAGCGGCTGGGCCCCCCGGCAGACCGAGATCGAGGCCCAGGGCGGCGTGGTGACCCTGCGGGCCATCCCGCTCAAGCCCAAGGGCACCCTGACCGGCTCCCTGGTTCTCTGCCGGGACGTCACCGAGCTGCGCCGGCGCGACCGGGAGCTGATGACCAAGGACGCCACCATCCGGGAGATCCACCACCGGGTGAAGAACAACCTGCAGACCGTCGCCGCGCTGCTGCGCCTGCAGTCCCGCCGGATGGAGTCGGAGTCCGGCCGGGCCGCGCTCGACGAGGCGGTGCGCCGGGTCGGCTCGATCGCGATCGTGCACGAGACGCTCTCCCAGGCGCTGGACGAGCAGGTGGCCTTCGACGAGATCGCCGACCGGGTGCTGGCGATGGTGATGGAGCTGTCCCAGGACGGCCGGGTGGCGACCCGCCGCAGCGGCAGCTTCGGCATCCTCTCCGCGGAGGTGGCCACCCCGCTCGCGATGGTGCTGACCGAGTTGCTGCAGAATGCCCTCGAACACGCGTTCGGCCCGAGCGCCTCCGGCAACCTGGAGGTCAGCGCGCTGCGCGGACGGGCGCCGGCCACCGGCATGGGCTGGTCGGACAGCTGGAACGGCGGGGCCCGGCCGGAGGAGTACCTGCTGATCACGGTGCAGGACGACGGCCGGGGCATGCCGGAGGGCTTCGACCCGCAGCAGGCGGGCAACCTCGGGCTGCAGATCGTCCGGACGCTGGCCACCGGGGAGCTGGGCGGCACCTTCGACATGGTGGCCGGGCCGAACGGCGGCACCAAGGTGGTCCTGGAGATCCCGGTGCGCTGAGGCGTGACGAGGTGACGAGGTACGCCGGGGGCGTGCGTCCGGGCTGCGCGCCGGGCGCCCGGCGGAAGAACTGGCGCAAGAAGCAGAAACGAGGCCCTGTCGACCGGGGGGGGTGGGTCGACAGGGCCTCTCAACCCGTTCCGGCCGTCGGGGGGAGTCGGCCGGAACGGGGGCTCTGGGTGGTGCGACACCAGCCGGTGCGTTGCACACGGTGAGCGCCACAGCTCCACAATATTGCTCTAAGTGAACAGTATCAAGTGGCTGAGCGGGCCGGTGTCGCGGGGCCTCGTCGAGCAAGGCCCTTGGTGCGGAAGGCTTCACCAGGAGGTGCAGGCGAAGCCTGTGATCATGTGTTGATCGGTGTTGCGGTTACTGCTGGTACTACGGCGTGTAATCAGGCGGTGCGGGCGCGGTTGCGGGCGGCACGGCGCTTCATGGCGCGGCGCTCGTCCTCGCTCATGCCGCCCCAGACGCCGGCGTCCTGGCCGGTCTCGAGGGCCCACTGGAGGCACTGCTCCATGACCGGACAGCGGCGGCACACGGCCTTGGCTTCCTCGATCTGCAGCAGAGCAGGACCGGTGTTCCCGATCGGGAAGAACAGCTCCGGGTCCTCTTCGCGGCAGACAGCGCGGTGGCGCCAGTCCATGGTCGTCCAACTCCTCCTGCCGGCGGGGGTTGCCCGGTCGGCACATCGATGGTCCTTGTGAATGTGAACGCTTTCACGAATCCCGCAACAGCAAAAGAGACCAAAGGCCCATCGGGCCCGGGAGGTCTGTGCTGGGGAGGGATTCGGCGATTCGAGGGACACCCCGCGGTCGGCCCCCCAGGTTTCGAGGGTTGCCGTCGCTGCGATGTGTCCCGATCGCCATGTAGAGGTTCGCAAACCTCGGGCCCGGATACAACCCCCTTCAGGAAGGAATTTTGGATTCTTCGGTGTCGCCTAGCTCACAGCCGGTACTTCTATGGAGTGAAGGGGGCTTGTGCGTTCGAGAAGAAGGGAGAAGGGCCCTTCTAGTCACACAATCACACGCAGTGCCCGCCGTACGCCTGTGAAACTGACGCGACTCCTGGATCCAAGGTGGTCCCCGTCGACCTGGAACGGGACCGGTTCCTCCGAAACCAAGGTGAAGTGGCGGACGTCGTGATAGGAGACGACGTGCTTCCCGGAAGGGCCGGACGGTGCGTCGCCGGGGCTCGAAGGACCGTGCGACCGCAGGATCTGACGGACCGTTCGAGCCGTGCCGAACGCCGTCATCCGGGTGATGCCGAAGACGTCGAGATCGGAGTCGAAGGAGGCGCGGGGGGAGGGGTAGACGGGGCGGTTGCCCAGGAACGTCCACGGCGAGGTGTTGCTGACTATCGCCAGCACCAGGCCCGGCACCGGCTCGCGGCCCGCGAGCGCCAGCGAGACCGGGCCTGATCTGCGCTGCTCACGTTGGGTGACGAAGTGGCGGAGCGCCTGGGTGACGTAGAGCGCGTGGGTGGACTTGCGCCCCGCCCGGCGCTGCTCCTCGACCCGGCCGACCACCCCGGCGTCGAAGCCCAGGCCGGCGGTGAAGGTGAACCAGCGGTCCGGCAGCCCCTCGGTCATCGCCTTGCCCAGCCCGATCCCGCGCTCGCGCCGGTGCTCCAGCGCGTCCAGCAGCACGCCGGTGGCCTCCACCGGGTCGTTGGGCAGGCCCAGCGCGCGGGCGAACACATTGGTCGAACCGCCGGGGACCACCGCCAGCCGCGGCACCCGCTCGCCCGGACCGTGCGAGAGCAGCCCGTTGACCACCTCGTTGACGGTGCCGTCGCCGCCGAGCGCGACCACCAGGTCGACCGCGCCGTCCTCCACCGCCTCCCGGGCCAGATCGCGGGCGTGACCGCGGTACTCGGTCTGCGCCACCTCCAGCTTGAGGTCACTGCGCAGGGCGTGGATCAGGACGTCCCTGGTCCGACCGCTGGTGGTGGTCGCTTTCGGATTGACGACCAGGAGAGCGCGCATGGGCCCAGCCTACGGGGCGGTACGGACCAACCGGCGGCTACCCTGCTGGAGTGACCGCAGAATCCTCCGCACCCGTACCCGCGCCCGTCGCCGGCCGGCCCTCCGCCCTCACCCTGGGCGCCGCCATCACCGCCGTGGAGGGCGCCGCGCTGGTCGTCGTCGGCGTCTGGGACATGGTCGCCGCGCTGTCCGGCGAGTCCAAGCAGCTCGCCCTGAACGAGTTCGGCGGCCTGGTGATCGTGCTGCTCGGCGTGGCGCCGGTGCTGGCCGCCAGGGCGCTGCTGAGGCTGCGCCGCTGGGGCCGCAGCCCGGCCGTGCTGACCAACTCGATCTGCCTGCCGGTGGCGTACTACATGTGGCAGAGCGGCGGGGCGATGGTCGCGGTCGGCACGGGCATCGGCCTGCTCGGTCTGGTCGGCATCGGCGCGCTGCTCAGCCCGAAGGCGACGGCGGCCCTCTACGCTCCGCACGAGGGCTGAGCGCGGAGGGCCGCCGCCTTCCACCGTTCGCGTTCCTACTCCTCCACGAGGAGCTTCTCCCGCAGCTGCGCCAGCGTGCGGGCGAGCAGCCGGGAGACGTGCATCTGCGAGATGCCCACCTCGGCGGCGATCTGGGACTGCGTCATGTTCCGGAAGAACCGCAGCACCAGGATCTTCTGCTCGCGCGGCGGCAGTTGGGCCAGCAGCGGCTTGAGCGACTCGCGGTACTCGACGCCCTCCAGCGCCTCGTCGGTGGCGCCCAGGGTGTCCGCGACGGCCGGCGACTCGTCGTCGCTGTCCGGCACGTCCAGGGACAGCGTGGAGTACGCGTTGGCGGACTCCAGGCCCTCCAGGACGTCCTCCTCGGAGATCCCCAGGTGTTCGGCCAGCTCGTGCACCGTGGGGGAGCGGCCGTGCCGCTGGGAGAGCTCGCTGGTCGCGGTGGTCAGCGACAGCCGCAGCTCCTGGAGCCGGCGCGGCACCCGGACCGCCCAGCCCTTGTCCCGGAAGTGCCGCTTGATCTCGCCGACGATGGTCGGCGTCGCGTAGGTGGAGAACTCGACCCCGCGCTCGTGGTCGAACCGGTCCACCGACTTGATCAGCCCGATGGTGGCGACCTGGGTCAGGTCGTCCAGCGGCTCGCCGCGGTTGCGGAACCGCCGGGCCAGGTGCTCGACCAGCGGGATGTGCATCCGCACCAGCTGGTTGCGCAGTTCGACGCGCTCCGGGGAGCCCTCGGGCAGCGCCGAGAGCCGCACGAACAGGGCCCGGGCCGCCTCGCGGTCGGGTGCGCCGGAGCGCTGCGGGCCCTGGGCGGGCACCGCCGCGCGCAGCGCCTCCGCCGCCTCCTCGGCGGCCTCCTCGGAGCCCTCGGCGTCCGGTCCGTGGCCCGGGTGGCCGGTGTCCGGGAGGTCCGCGGCCGACGGCACGGGCGGGGGCGACTGATCGGGCGACGACGACTGGGGCGTCGGCTCGGTCGGCTGGCTCATCCGGTGGGCGTCCTTCGGGTGCGCTTCGTCGTTGGCGGCGAGGCCGGGAACGCTCGCCTGGGTCGGTACGGCAGGGCCCGCCGTCGCGAGGCCGGTACGGTCCAGATCACTCACGGCCATTCCCCCGTTCCGTTCCGGGAGCACCGGGACCGCCGGCCCCGGTTCGTCTCGTTGGTCGTACCGCCGGGTGGTGGCGGTACCGGGAGCCGTCCGTCCGGCCCGGTGGTGCCGGGCGGACGGCCCTTGTTCGGTGCTGCTGCCGCGCTGCCGCGGCGGACCTAGTGGGCGGCGGGGCCGCCGCGCTTCTTGTGCAGGCTGATCGACACGGTCCTGTCCTCGGCGACCGCCGACTCGACCTCGCCCGCGAGCGCGGAGAGCACCGTCCAGGCGAAGGTGTCCCGTTCGGGCGCCCGGCCGTCGGTGGTGGGTGCCGAGACGATCACCTTCAGGGAGTCCCCGACCAGCCGGAACTCGCAGGAGAGGACCGAGCCGGGCACGGCCTGCTGGAGGAGGATGGCGCAGGCCTCGTCGACCGCGATGCGCAGGTCCTCGATCTCGTCCAGCGTGAAGTCCAGCCGGGCCGCGAGGCCCGCCGTGGCCGTGCGCAGGACCGAGAGGTAGGCCCCGGCCGCGGGCAGCCGGACCTCCACGAAGTCCTGCACTCCGGGCTCGCCGTCGATCTGGGACACCCTCACCTCCTGGGTGACGCGCTGTGCTTCCGGGCCGGTGGCCGCGGCACTGTCTGTTGCTTGGCTCAACTGCTTCGCCCCAACTGTCCAGAGGGGTGGTGCGGTACGTACCGGTCATACCCTTCGGGGGGTGGCCGGACGCCGCCGTCCGCCCGAGACGTTACCGCGTTCCTGCCCCGGTGCGGGAGTCACTCATGGTAAGGCATCGCGACGCAGGGTGGCAGTGGTCTGCACCGGTCCTGCGCACGCCTCCGGCGCGCGCCGTCCGCGCGCCGGTCTCAGCGGGCGCCGGCGGCGGTGAGCGCGTCCCCGGTGAGCCGGTAGACGCTCCAGCCGTCCATCGGCACGGCGCCGAGCGACTTGTAGAAGTTGATCGAGGGGGTGTTCCAGTCCAGCACCGACCACTCCATCCGGGAGTAGCCGCGCTCGACGGCGATCCGGGCCAGCTCCAGCAGCAGCGCCTTGCCGTGGCCGCCGCCGCGGGCCTGCGGGCGGACGTAGAGGTCCTCCAGGTAGATCCCGTGGGTACCGCGCCAGGTCGAGTAGTTGAGGAACCAGAGCGCGAAGCCGACCGGCTCGCCGGTGGTGTCGTCCTCGGCGACCAGGCCGAACAGCGCCGGGTCGGTGCCGAACAGGGCGCCGTGCAGCTGCTCCTCGGCGGCGACCATCTCGTGGACGGCCTTCTCGTAGTCCGCGAGTTCGCGGATCATGGCGTGGACGACGGGGACGTCGGAGGGGAGGGCGGTGCGGATCATGGCTCCGAGCCTACTTGGCCGGTTCGTTCTCGTCCCAGACCTGCACGGACGTCTGGTCGGCGATCCGTCCGTCGCGCAGCTCGGCGGTGGAGCTGACCAGCACCCGGACGCCGTCCGGGTAGCGGCAGGACTCCAGGAACGCGAGGCGGTCCTCCTGGACCACCACCTGTTCCAGGGTGTGGCTCATCTCGCGGGCGTAGAGGTCGTCGAGCATCGCGCCGATCTCGGCCCGGCCGTGCATCACCAGCGGGTGGCTGGGCTGGGTCTTGCGGTCGACCACGCGCAGTTCGGCGTCGTCCGCGTAGAGCGCCAGCAGGGCCCCGGCGTCGGCGCGTTCGATCCCCTCGCGCAGGGCCCGGACGTCGAAGGCGGACGGTGCGGCCATGGTGGTCATGTTCTCGCTCCTCCGGTCGGTTCCGTCGGCTCGTACTCTTGAGCGTACGCCCGTCGGAACCGGCCGCAGGGCGGGCCGGACGGCGGCCGGGAGGGCCTCCGCTCAGCGGGCCGGGACGGTCCTCAGGTACTCCGCCAGGGCGGTGATCGCGGCCGGGTTGCGCGGGCTCTCGACCAGGTCGGCGTAGTCCAGGACGAAGATCCGGTCGTTGCGCACCGCGGAGACGCCGGCCAGCGGCGGGAAGGACTTCAGGAACTTCCGCTTCGCCTCGGCGTCCGGGGTGCCGTAGTCGTTGATCACGATCACCTCGGGGTCGCGCTGGACCACGCCCTCCCAGCCCACGGTGGTCCAGGAGTCGGCGACGTCGCCCATCACGTTCCGGCCGCCGGCCCTGGCGATGATCTCCTCCGGGGCGGCGAAGCGGCCGGAGGTGTACGGCTTGTCCTCGCCGCTGTCGTACAGGAAGACGCCCGGGCGGTGCGCGGGCTCGGGGACGGCGGCGATCTGCTCCTTGAAGCCGGCGACCAGCTCGTCGGCCCGGTCCCGGACGTCGAAGATCTCGCCCAGGTTGGTCAGGTCGGTGTAGAGCGCGTCGAGCGGGGACATCACCCCGCGCTCCGGGCCCTTGCCGCTGCGGCAGGACTCGGTGAGCACGTAGGAGGCGATGCCCAGGCCGGAGAGGGTCTGCGGGGTGAAGCCCCGGCCCTCGTCGAAGCCGTAGTGCCAGCCGTCGACCACCAGGTCGGCCCTGGCCTCCAGCACGGTCTCCTTGGTGATCCGCTCCTTGGACAGCCAGGGCGCCCGCTGGTAGGCGTCCTTCCAGGCGACCTTGTCCACCCGGCCCTTGTCGTCGGGCATGACGTAGCCGGCCATCCGGTCCTCCAGGCCGAGCGCGAACATCAGCTCGGTGATGCCGACGTCGTTGGTGACGGTGCGGGCCGGCTTCTCCGTGAAGGTGACCGCGGTGCCGCAGTTCTCGACGGTGACCGGGTAGTGGGCGGAGGCGGCGGCGCCGTCGCCGCGCGGGGCGATCTCGGCGCCGCAGCCGGTGAGCGCGAGGGCGAGCAGGGAGGCGGCGGCAACGGCCTTGGTGCGCATGGGGGGTCCTCGGGAAGAGCGGTTCGGCGGGGCGGGGGGCGGGCTACGGCAGTCGGTCGAGGAGCAGCTGGACGGCGCCGGTGACCGGGTGCCGCACGGGCGTCGCGCGGACCTTGAACACCTCGGCCAGCAGGTCGGGTTCGAGCACCTCGGCGGGCGGCCCGGAGGCGACGATCCGGCCGCCCGCGAGCACGTGGAGCAGATCGCAGTGCCCGGCGGCCAGGTTGAGGTCGTGCAGCGCGGTGAGCACCGTCGGCCCGGCCTCCCGGACCAGCGCCAGCACCTCCAACTGGTGGGCGATGTCCAGGTGGTTGGTGGGTTCGTCCAGGACCAGCACCCGGGGCTCCTGGACCAGCGCCCGGGCGATCAGCACCCGCTGCTTCTCGCCGCCGGACAGGCTCAGGAAGCCCCGGGCGGCCAGGTGGGCGGCGCCGACCCGGCGCAGCGCCCCGGCGCAGTGTTCCTCGCCCCCGGCCGACGGCCCGGCCAGGGCGCCGCGCCGGTGCGGCAGCCGGCCCATGCCGACCACCTCGGCCACGGTGAAGTCGAACTCGGCGGAGTGCTCCTGCGGCAGCGCCGCCACCCGCCGGGCGGACTCGCGCGGGGCGAGCGCGTGCAGGTCGTCGCCGCCGACCAGGACGGCGCCGGCGGCGGGCCGCAGCGCCCGGTAGACGCAGCGCAGGAGGGTGGACTTGCCGCTGCCGTTCGGGCCGATCAGGCCGACCACCTGGCCGGCGGCGGCGTTCAGCGTGACGTCGTGGACCAGCCGGACGCCGGCCAGGTCGACCGAGACCCCGTCGACGGCGAGGTCCAGGGCGCGGGAGGCCGCGGGCGCGGGGGCGGTCACCGGCCACCGCCGAAGGAGTAGCCGCGGCGGCGCATCAGCAGCAGGAAGCAGGGCACCCCGACGGCCGCGGTGACCACGCCGACCGGCAGTTCGGCGGGCGCCAGCAGGGTGCGGGAGACGATGTCCACCCAGACCAGCAGCAGCGCCCCGGCGAGCGGCGCGACCAGCAGCACCCGGCGGTGGCCGGCGCCGACCAGCATCCGCACCAGGTGCGGGACCATCAGTCCGACGAAGCCGATCGCCCCGCTGACGGCGACCACGGTGCCGGTGACGGCGGCGGTGACCACGAACAGTTCGCGGCGCAGCCGGTCCGGGTCCACGCCGAGCGAGGCGGCCGTCTCGTCGCCCATGGCCAGCGCGTCCAGCCGCCCGGCGGCGCAGGCCAGGTAGGCCAGGCCGGCCAGCACGGTGACGGCGGCGATCGGCACCGAACCCCAGGTGGCGCCGCCGAGGCTGCCGAGCAGCCACATCATGGCGGAGCGCGCGGCCTCGCCGCGGGCGGCGGCGAAGACCATCAGCGCCGTCAGCGCGGAGAAGCCGTAGGACATCGCGGTGCCGGTGAGCACCAGCCGCAGCGGGGTCAGCCCGTGGGCGGTACGGGCCGTCAGGTAGACCAGCACCATGGCCAGCAGGGCGGCGGTGAAGGCGGAGACGGAGATCGCCCAGACGCCGAGCGAGGCGAAGGCGCCCAGCATCAGCACGGCGTTGGCGCCGACCGAGGCGCCGGAGGAGATGCCGAGCACGAACGGGTCGGCGAGCGCGTTGCGGACCATCGCCTGGACGGCGACCCCGGTGGCGGCGAGTCCGGCGCCGACCACGGCGGCCAGCACGGCGCGCGGCAGCCGGATCTCCCAGACGATCGCGTAGGCGGCGGCCTCGTCGGCCTCCAGCTGCCCGCCGGTCAGCCCGGCGCGCAGCAGCCGCAGGACCTGGCCCCAGCCGAGTCCGGAGGAGCCGACGGCGACGGCGCAGACCAGGGAGACCAGCAGTGCGACGGCGAGGGCCGCGGCCAGCGGGACGGCGGGTGTTCGGCGCGGGCCCGGTGGGGCCGCGGCGGTGGCCGGTGCGGTCGCGGTGCTGCTCACTGGTGCGCCTTGCCTCGGGCCGCGCACGGCGCGGGGAGGCCCGCCCGGGCGCGGGTGTGCCGGGGCGCCATCCCCTCGCAGTCCACGGCGAGTTGTCGGGAGGTCGGCATCCTCGGGCGATCGGGCTCACGGGCACGGGGCACCGTTTACCGTTGCGGGTCAGCGCCGGATTCGCACCGGCTTCCCCCTCTGGACGCCCTGGCAGCATAACAAGCGCACAGGCCAGGCAACCCTTACCCGGCCCGGTGTGGGCGGGAACACACGAACGCCCCCGGTCCGGCGTGCGGACGGGGGCGCTCGAAGGAGGGGCGAGCGGGGATCAGCCCTGCTTGGTCTCCCAGAAGATCTTGTCGACCTCGGCGATGAGGTCGAGCAGCGCCTGGCCGGTGGCCGGGTCGGTGGACGCCTTGGCGGCCGAGGCGGCCTTCAGGGTGTCGTTGATGAGCTGGTGGAGCTGCGGGTACTTCTCGAAGTGCGGGGCCTTGAAGTAGTCGCTCCACAGCACCGAGATGTGGTGCTTGACCGTCTCGGCGCGCTGCTCCTTGATGATGATGGCGCGGGCGCGGAAGTGCGGGTCCTCGTTGGCCTGGTACTTCTCCTGGGTGGCCTTCACGGACTCGGCCTCGATGCGGGCCTGGGCCGGGTCGTACACGCCGCAGGGCAGGTCGCAGTGGGCGTGGGCGGTGGCGCGCGGTGCAAACAGACGAGAGAGCATGGGAGTCCTTCCTTAGATCGTCTTCCCGCGCCCGAGATTACCCTTCGGACCCCGCCGTTTCTCGGCCGGGCGGCGGGCCTAGGGCAAAAGGCGGAGCCGGAACCGGGTGAATCCGGACATCGGCGGGCGGCGCACCGTGGGGCAGACTGGTGTGCGACCGAGGGACGCGGCGGGACGCGGGCCGGGAGGAGGAGTCGTGGCACGGAGCGCGGAACCGGAGGACGGGCCCCCGGCGGGCGGCGCGCCGTTCGGGCTGATCGACGTGGCGGGGGACTCGATGGTGCCGACCCTGCGCGACGGCGACCAGCTGCTGGTGCGGTACGGCGCGCGGATCCGGCCCGGTGCGGTGGTGGTCTTCCGCCACCCGTTCCAGCAGGACCTGCTGATCGTCAAACGGGCCGACGGGCGGCGGCCGAAGGGCTGGTGGCTGCTCTCCGACAACCGGCCGGTGGACAGCGACAGCCGCAGCTACGGCGCGGTGCCGGACGAACTGGTGCTCGGCCGGGTGCTGCTGCGGCTGCGGCCGAGGCCGGCCTGGCTGGCGCCCGGCCGGCGGCTGGAGCGGCTGCTGCTCTCCGGCCCGCTGGCCAGGGTCCCCGGGCTGGCCCGCCGGCTCGGCGTGTGGGTCCGCCCGGAGGGCCTGCGGAACTGAGCCCTAACCCTCGGGGCTCCCGGCGGCCGCGGCGGCCTCCAGGCGCTTGCGGGCGCGGTAGGCGGCGACGTTGGCGCGGGTCGCGCAGCGGTCCGAGCAGTAGCGGCGGGACCGGTTGGTGGAGGTGTCCAGGTAGGCGTTGCGGCACGGCGCGGCCTGGCAGATGCCGAGCCGGTCGGCGCCCAGTTCGGTCAGGTGGACGGCCAGGCCCATGCAGGCGACGGCGCTGAAGTGGGCGGTGGCGGTGGGGGAGTTGTCGGCGAGGTGCAGGTGCCAGCGGGGGCGTCCGGCCTCGTCCAGGTAGTCGTGGCCGGAGACCAGCGGGCTGACCGGGAACTCCATCAGCAGGCTGTTCAGCAGGTCGACGCTGCGGACCTCCTCGCCCTCGGCGGCGGCCTCGAAGACCCCGCGCAGCCGGGTGCGGACGGCCCGCAGCCGGGGCAGGTCGGACTCGTCGGCGAGGTCGCGGGCCCGGGCGGCGTCCGAGAAGAGGCCGCGCACCGCGTCCACCGAGGTCAGCGAGTCGGTGCCGCGTTCGGGCTCCTCGGTGTTCACCAGCCGGACCGCCAGATCGGCGTACGAGGCGAGCTCCACGGTGGTCCTTCCAGAGATCGGTAACGGGCTGACTGCCTCCAGCCTATTACCCGTGGGGCGAAAGCGGGAAAGCGGCGGCGCCCGGCAGGACCGGCCTGCCGGGCGCCGCGGTGCGCCGTGCTCAGAGCACCTTGGAGAGGAACGCGCGGGTCCGCTCGTGCTGGGGGTTGGTGAGGACCTCGCGGGGGTTGCCGGACTCGACGACCACGCCGCCGTCCATGAACACCAGCGCGTCGCCCACCTCGCGGGCGAAGCCCATCTCGTGGGTCACCACGATCATGGTCATCCCCTCCTCGGCGAGCCCGCGCATGACGTCCAGGACGTCGCCGACCAGCTCCGGGTCGAGCGCCGAGGTCGGCTCGTCGAAGAGCATCAGCTTGGGCTTCATGGCCAGCGCCCGGGCGATGGCCACCCGCTGCTGCTGGCCGCCGGAGAGCTGGGAGGGGTAGTTCCCGGCCTTGTCGGCCAGCCCGACCCGCTCCAGCAGGGCCATGCCGCGCTCCTTGGCGGAGGCCTTGCTCTCGCCCTTGACCTGCACCGGAGCCTCGATGATGTTCTCAAGGGCGGTCATGTGCGGGAACAGGTTGAAGCGCTGGAACACCATGCCGATGTCACGGCGCTTGAGCGCGACCTCGCTGTCCTTGAGCTCGTACAGCTTGGTGCCCTGCTGCCGGTAGCCGACCAGCTCGCCGTCGACGGACAGCAGGCCGCCGTTGATCTTCTCCAGGTGGTTGATGCACCGCAGGAAGGTCGACTTGCCGGAGCCGGAGGGGCCGATCAGGCAGAACACCTCGTTGCGCCGGACCTCCAGGTCGATGCCCTTGAGCACCTCGACGGCGCCGTAGGACTTGCGGACGCCCTCGGCCCTGACCATCGGGTGGCCGGTGCCGGCGGCGGCCGGCGTCTTGCTCAGGTCGGTCATTGGTGGGTGCCTCCCTCAAGCCCCGGAACGACGTCGTGCTGGGCCTTCGGGGCCGGGGGCCTGCCCCCGAACAGCAGCCGCAGCCGCTGGAGCGGCGTGGGCGGCAGCGTCCGGGTGGTGCCCCGGGCGTAGTGCCGTTCGACGTAGTACTGGCCGATGGTGAGGATGGAGGTCAGGAACAGGTACCAGAGGCTGACGGTGATCAGCAGCGGGATGGTCTGGAAGGTGCGCGAGTAGATGTTCTGCCCGGCCCGGAACAGTTCCTCCAGCGCGATGACCGAGACCAGCGAGGTGGTCTTGAGCATCGAGATGGTCTCGTTGCCGGTGGGCGGGATGATCACGCGCATGGCCTGCGGCAGGACGATCCGGCGCATGGTCGTGAAGCGGCTCATGCCGAGCGCGTGCGAGGCCTCGGTCTGCCCCTCGTCGACCGACTGGATGCCGCCGCGGACGATCTCCGCCATGTAGGCGGCCTCGTTGAGGCCGAGGCCGAGCAGCGCCGCGGTGAAGACCGGGATCAGGGTGTTGGTCGAGCCGGACCAGAACTCCGGGCCGAACGGGACGCCGATCGACAGCGTCGGCCACAGGGCGCCCAGGAAGTTCCAGAACACCAGCTGGACCAGCACGGGGGTGCCGCGGAAGATCCAGATGTAGAACCACGCGGTGCCGGACAGCAGCGGGTTGGGCGACAGCCGCATCACCGCGAGGATGATGCCGCCGACCACGCCCATCACCATCGAGAGCGCGGTCAGCTCCAGGGTGACGCCGAGGCCGTGCAGGATGCTGGAGTCGAAGAGGTAGGTGTTGACGACGTCCCACTGGAAGGCGGGATTGAAGATCAGGGCGTGGAGCAGCATCGCGGCGAGCACCGCGACGACGACGGCTCCGGCCCACCGTCCGGGGTGGCGCACCGGGACGGCCTTGAAGGACTCAGGCCGGCCGGACACCTTCTCCCCCTGGTCGGAATGGTTCACAGTGGCCTCGGGTGAAGAGGAGTGACGAGGGATCAGCTGGTGGCGCCGTTGATGACGGACTTGTCGATCGCGCCGGCCTGGACGCCCCACTTCTCCAGGACCTTCTTGTAGCTGCCGTCGTCCATCAGCGACTGGATCGCGCCCTGCACGGCCGGGGCGAGCGCGGAGCCCTTGGCGAGCACGACGCCGTACGGGGCCTTGCCCTCGACGTCGCCGAGCTGCTCCAGCTGGCCGTTGGTCTGCTTGATGGCGTAGTCGACGACCGGGGAGTCGGCGAGCATGACCTGGTCGCGGCCGGAGACCATGGCGGTGGTGACGTCGGTCTGGAGGTCGAACTTGTCGCCGTCGTTCGGCACGCCGGCCTTGCCCGCCTTGACGCAGTCCGGGGTGATCGTGTCCTTGATGGTGTCGGCCTGGGTGGTGCCGGTCTGGACGGCGATCTTCTTGCCGCAGAGGTCCTTGAGGTCGATCTTGTCCGGGTTGCCCTTCTTGACCGCGGCGCTGGTGCCGGCCAGGAAGTAGGTCACCATGTCGACGGTGGCCTCGCGCTCCTTGGTGTCGGTGAAGGAGCTCATGCCGAGCTGGAACTTGTTGGCGCTGATGCCCGGGATGATCGCGGTGAAGGGCGAGTTCTGGACCTCGACGGCGAGGCCGAGCTTCTGGCCGATGAGCGTGGCCAGGTCGACGTCCATGCCGATGACCTTGCCGGCGGCGTCCTGGAACTCGTTCGGGGCGTAGGAGGCGTCGGCGGCGACGATCAGCTTGCCGGCGCTCTTGACGTCGGCCGGGACGAGCGCGGCGAGCTTGGCGTCGGCGCTGACGGTCGGCAGGGCGGCGGAGGGGTTGGTGCCGCCGGCGCTGGTGGAGGAGGACTTGCTGCTGCCGCAGGCGGTCAGCACGAGCGACGCGGACGCGAGCACCGCCGCGGTGGCGAGGAGGCGGGTGCGCTGGGTACGGGCGATCATGGGGGATCTCCTCCTGAGGGAGAGGTCGGGCGGGGCGCGCCACGGGGGAGCGGCGCACCGGGGCGGCAAGTGCCGTACGGCGCTGTACGGGTGGGGCAGGGAGAACTGCGCGCAGGGTGGTACGGGTACTGCTCTCCGCCACCGTCCGCCGAGGTGGGCGTTGACCGGGCCGCCTCGACCAGGGGCCGGCTCGATCCGAGATGGGGGGAATCCTGCCATCTGATGACGGTCGGGTGGCCGTGATTCAGATCAAAATCGGATAACGAGGGGCCACGTTGTCCGCTATTCGGACTAATTCCGTGTCCCTGTCACCCTGTGTATAAGTATGCGGTTCTCCCTGCGGTCCGCCCGGAGGCCCGGCCGGGTGCTCGCCCGATCGCCCGACCGCCCGCCGCGGCCCCCGCGCCCGGCCGGCGCCGGTCCCGGACGGCTCAGACGCCCCCGTTGACCACCGCGTTCTGGGCCGCGCCCGCGGCGACGTCCCACTTGGCGAGGATCTTGTCGTACTCGCCGCTGCGGATCAGCTGGTCGACCGCCTTGACCAGTACGTCGCGCAGGCCGGTGTCCTCCTTGCGCAGTGCGATCCCGTACGGGTTGGACCGGGACTGCGAGCCGACCACCTCGAAGCGGTTGCCGCCGTCGGTGTTCCTCGCCGCGTGGGCGGCCACCGGGAAGTCGTTCAGGCCCGCCTGCGCGGCGCCGGCGGCGACCTCGGCCAGCGCCTTGGCGTCGGTGTCGAACTCGTGCACGGTGAGCGGCCTGCCGGTCCGGGCGCAGGCGGTGACCTGGCGGGTGGCGATCTCGTCCTGGGTGGTGCCGGACTGCACCGCGACCGTCCTGCCGCAGAGGTCGTCCAGGGTGCGGATGCCCTTCGGGTTGCCCTTGGCGACCACCATCGAGGTGCCGGCGATGAAGTAGTCGACGAAGTCCACCGCCGGGCCGGCCGGCTTGCCGGCGTCGTCCACGCCCTCCCGGCGCTCGCGGATGTCGCTGAGCGCGGACATCACCACGTCGTACTGCTTGCCCTGGAGGCCCGGCAGGAGCTTGTCGAAGGGGGTGTCGACGTACTCGACCCGCAGGTCCAGGATCCGGCCGAGCGCCGCGGCGATGTCCGGGTCCAGGCCGTCCGGCTTGCCGTCGCCGCCCCGGAACTCGACCGGCGGGTAGTTGACGTCCATGCCGATCCGGAGCACCTTGGCCGACTGCTGCGCCTTCGGGAGCTTCGCCCGGATCTCCTGGAGCGGGTCCTGGGCCGTCGTCCCGCCACCGCCGCAGCCGCTCAGCAGCAGCGCGCCGGCGGTGGTGAGGACGAGCGCGGCGGCGGCCGGCCGGCGGGACTTCGCACGGTGGTGCATCGGTTGCTCCTGTGGGAGGGAGGGGAAGGCGCCGCGGCGTCGCGGAGGTGTACGCGAGATGGCGGAAGAACGGATCCTCCCATCCCGGCCTGCCGGGCCGGTGGGCGGGTGTGTCAGAATTCGGTACCGGGTGACCCCCGACGCTCGAACCAGACCGCCGGGCCGCAACAGGCTCGGGGTGCGCAGGAACGGAAGTCCAGGACGACGACTCCGTATCCGAGGCACCGGCCTCCCCTCCGCGTCTGCGTTCACCCCTGCGGGTGCGCGTACTCGTTTCGCCGTCGCCGCAGCCGGGGCCCGGTTCTCGCGGCGCCTGGTGCTCCCAGGTGGCTGTGAGGCGTACGACAACCACGTGACTTGGACGAAAAGGCATGGGTGCGATGCCCTCGTCCGACCTACGCTCGGCCCGGAAGCAACAGCGCAGAACAACGCAGACAAATCCATAAAACCCTCATCCGAGGGCGTCCGTCCGACGGCGGCGCCCCGACCCAGTCCTCCCCCGGGGACACTTCGGCGTTTCCGGGGTCCGGTTACCGGCCACCGGTCGCCGGATGCCGGTACCGGACGGGTCGTCCGCTCCGTCGGCCGGGTGTCCTCGCTCGATCAATGACGAAGAGGTCATCGTGGCAGCGGAGATCATCCACAGCACTACCCAGGACACCGACGATCCGGTCGACGCCGTGTTCGCGCTCCACCGCGGCGGCAAGATGGAGGTCCGGGCGACCGTCCCGGTGCGCGACGCGGACGACCTGTCCCTCGCCTACACCCCCGGTGTCGCCCGCGTCTGCACGGCCATCGCCGAGCAGCCCGAGCTGGTGAACGACTACACCTGGAAGGCCAACACGGTGGCCGTGGTCACCGACGGCACCGCCGTGCTGGGCCTCGGCGACATCGGCCCGGAGGCCTCGCTGCCCGTCATGGAGGGCAAGGCGATCCTCTTCAAGCAGTTCGGCGGCGTGGACGCGGTGCCGATCGCGCTGGCCTGCACCGAGGTGGACGAGATCGTCGAGACCGTGGTCCGGCTGGCCCCGTCCTTCGGCGGCGTCAACCTGGAGGACATCTCCGCCCCCCGCTGCTTCGAGATCGAGCGCCGGCTCCAGGAGGCCCTGGACATCCCGGTCTTCCACGACGACCAGCACGGCACCGCGATCGTCACCACCGCCGCGCTCTGGAACGCGGCCAAGGTGACCGGCCGGGAGATCGGCTCGCTGCGGGCCGTCATCTCCGGCGCCGGCGCGGCCGGCATCGCCATCGCCAAGATGCTGCTCGCCGCCGGCATCGGCGACGTGGCCGTCTGCGACCGCAAGGGCGTGGTGCACGACGGCCGCGGGGACCTCACCGACGTCAAGGCGGAGATCGCCGGGCTGACCAACCGCACCGGCCTCCGGGGCAGCCTCGCCGACGCGCTGGCCGGCGCCGACGTCTTCATCGGCGTCTCCGGCGGCACCGTGCCGGAGGAGGTCGTCGCGACCATGGCCGAGGGCGCGTTCGTCTTCGCCATGGCCAACCCGAACCCGGAGATCCACCCCGAGGTCGCGCACAAGTACGCGGCCGTGGTGGCCACCGGCCGCAGCGACTTCCCGAACCAGATCAACAACGTGCTGGCCTTCCCGGGCATCTTCGCGGGCGCGCTGCAGGTCCGGGCCACCCGGATCACCGAGGGCATGAAGCTGGCCGCCGCCAAGGCGCTGGCCGGCGTGGTGGCCGACGAGCTGACGCCGCAGCGGGTCATCCCCTCGCCGTTCGACGAGCGGGTCGCGCCGGCCGTCAGCAAGGCCGTCGCCGAGGCCGCCCGCGCCGAGGGCGTCGCCCGGCGGTGACCCTCCGGTCCACTCCCGGCTCCCCGGGACACGCGTCACAGTCACGCGTTGTTCCGGGGCCGGGGGCGTTCTGGCTATCGTCCGGGGCATGTTTGCTGCCTACGCCGCACGAATCGACGCCGACGACCCGCTGAGCGGGCTGGAGCTGGGCGAACGCCCCGAACCGCAGGCCCGCCCCGGGTGGAGCGTGGTCACGGTCCGGGCCGCCAGCCTGAACCACCACGACCTGTGGTCGCTGCGCGGGGTCGGCCTGCCCGCCGGGAAACTGCCGATGATCCTCGGCTGCGACGCCGCCGGCGTCGACGAGCACGGCAACGAGGTGGTCCTCCACTCCGTGATCGGGCAGAGCGGGCACGGCGTCGGACCGGACGAGCCGCGCTCGATCCTGACCGAGCGCTACCAGGGCACCTTCGCCCAGCAGGTGGCCGTCCCCACCTGGAACCTGCTGCCCAAGCCCGCCGGGCTCTCCTTCGAGGAGGCCGCCTGCCTGCCCACCGCCTGGCTGACGGCCTACCGGATGCTGTTCACCAACGCCGGGGTGAAGCCCGGTGACACCGTCCTGGTGCAGGGCGCCGGCGGCGGGGTGTCCACCGCGCTGGTGGTCCTCGGCCGGGCGGCCGGCCTGCGGGTCTGGGTCACCGGCCGGGACGAGGCCAAGCGGGCCCGGGCGGTGGAGCTGGGCGCGGACGCGGCCTTCCCGAGCGGGGCCCGGCTGCCCGAACGGGTGGACGCGGTGATGGAGACGGTCGGCGCGGCCACCTGGTCGCACTCGGTGAAGTCGCTGCGCCCGGGCGGCACGATCGTCATCTCCGGCGCCACCTCGGGCCCCAACCCGCCGGCCGCCGAGCTGAACCGGATCTTCTTCCTGGAGCTGAAGGTGGTCGGCTCCACCATGGGCACCAAGGAGGAGCTCGCCGGGCTGCTCTCGTTCTGCGCCACCACCGGTGTCCGGCCGGTGATCGACTCGGTGCTGCCGCTCGCCGCGGCGCCGCAGGCGCTCGCCCGGCTGGCCGGGGGCGACGTCTTCGGCAAGCTGGTGCTCACCCCCTGACGCGCCGGTGCCCGGTACCC
>NZ_JBHYUU010000031.1:0-60374 GCF_042749955.1 Kitasatospora sp. NPDC059462
CCAGCTTATCAGATGTTTTCCGTGCCGTTCCCGGCGCTTCCTTCATCCAACTCGCTGGCGTCTTCTGCGGCTTGACGCCCCGTCCGACGTTTCAAGCTCTAGCCGATCTCCGCTCCGAAAAGCGAATCCGGCCGCAATCCCCAAAAATGCACACGCCAAATAAACCCCGTGCCGGGGAGGCGTTGGCATTTCCAGAGGATTGGCCGCTCCGGGACCGTCCGCGCCGATGCGTGTCCGGTGCTCCCTGCCGAGCGACTAGGAAACACTACGCCGGTTCTCGGCCGAAGGCAAACGCCGGGCAAACTCCCGGACACGCCGCAGGCCGGCCCGCGTACCCGCGGACCGGCCTGCGTTGCTCCGGACTCAGCTGTTGGTCGGGAAGCCGAGGTTGATGCCGCCGTGGGACGGGTCCAGCCAGCGCTGGGTGACCGCCTTGCCGCGGGTGAAGAACTGCACGCCGTCCTGGCCGTACGCGTGGGCGTCGCCGAACAGCGAGGCCTTCCAGCCGCCGAAGGAGTAGTAGGCGACCGGCACCGGGATCGGCACGTTGATGCCGACCATGCCGACCTCGACCTCGAACTGGAAGCGCCGGGCGGCGCCGCCGTCGTTGGTGAAGATGGCGGTGCCGTTGCCGTACGGGTTGGCGTTGATGAGGGCGAGGCCCTCCTCGTAGGAGGAGACGCGCACCACCGAGAGGACCGGGCCGAAGATCTCGTCCGTGTAGACGGACATGCCGGGCTTCACGTGGTCGAAGAGCGTGGGGCCGAGCCAGAAGCCGTCCGCGGTCGGCGTGCCGTCGCGGTCCTCGGCGGTGACCGGGTGCTTGCGGCCGTCGACGGCCAGCTCGGCGCCGTCGGCGAGGCCGGACTCCACGTAGGAGGTGACCTTGTCCCGGTGCTGGCCGGTGACCAGCGGACCCATCTCGGACTCGCCGTTGCAGCCGGGGCCGACGGTGAGGGTGGCCATCCGCTGCTTGATCTTCTCGACCAGCTCGTCGCCGATCGGGTCGACGGCGACCAGGACGGAGACGGCCATGCAGCGCTCGCCGGCCGCGCCGAAGCCCGCGTTGACGGCGGCGTCGGCGCTCAGGTCGAGGTCGGCGTCCGGCAGGACCAGCATGTGGTTCTTGGCACCGCCGAGGGCCTGCACGCGCTTGCCGTAGCGGGTGCCGGTCTCGTAGACGTAGCGGGCGATCGGGGTGGAGCCGACGAAGCTGACCGACTTGACGTCGGGGTGCTCCAGCAGGCGGTCCACCGCGACCTTGTCGCCGTGCACGACGTTGAAGACGCCGTCCGGCAGCCCGGCCTCCTTCCACAGCCCGGCGAGGAAGTCGGCGGCGGACGGGTCCTTCTCCGACGGCTTGACGACGACGGTGTTGCCGGCCGCGATGGCGATCGGGAAGAACCACATCGGCACCATGGCCGGGAAGTTGAACGGCGAGATGATCGCGACCGGGCCGAGCGGCTGGCGGATCGAGTAGACGTCGACACCGGTCGAGGCCTGCTCGGTGAAGCCGCCCTTGAGCAGTTGCGGGATGCCGCAGGCGTACTCGACGACCTCCAGACCGCGGGCGATCTCACCGAGCGCGTCCGAGTGCACCTTGCCGTGCTCGGAGACGATGATCGAGGCCAGCTCGTCCTTGCGGGCGTTGAGCAGCTCGCGGAAGGAGAAGAGCACCGTGGCGCGCTTGGCGACCGAGGCGGTGCGCCACTCGGTGAAGGCCGAGGCGGCGGCGGCGACCGCCTGGTCGACCTCCGCGACCTCGGCGAAGTCGACCTGGCCCGTGACCCGGCCGGTGGCCGGGTCGAAGATGTCACCGCGGCGGGGCGCGGCGCCGGCGGTGGCGACCGGCCGGCCGCCGATCCAGTGGGTGATGTGCTTGCTCAAGGTCCGTCTGCCTCCGAAGTCCGGGCGGCCTGGCGCCACCGGTCCCTGGTGTGGCGCCGCCCGTGCGGGACGGGCGGCGGGGTCACGGGGCTACCGCGCTACCCGTCCAGTCTGCTGGCCGGTCCGGGCGGTCTCAACGAACAGGCTGACGGGGATCGGCGATTCAGCCTTACAGGTCGTCGGCCGCGTCCTCCTGGTCCTCCAGATAGGGGTCGTGCAGCCCGTCGGCGGCCTCCTGGGTCTCCAGCAGGTCCAGCCGGAGGTCCTGGGCCCAGGCCAGGGCCCACCGCTTCAGCCCGTCGACCTCCTCCGCCGGCAGGCCGCGGGCCCGGAACCGGCCGTCGGCGGCCTCGGCCAGCGTCTCCAGCCGCTCGGCGAGCGCGGTGGGCTGGAACTCGGCGTCCAGCGCGGCAGCGAGGGCGAGCAGTTCGCCCTCCCGGTAGCAGGCGGTGAGGGCGTGCACGTCGATCAGGTCCCGGGGCAGGGCGCGGTCGACGAGCAGGGCGGTGGTGAGGGCGGCCGCGTCCTCCAGGGCGACCACGGTCACCGTCAGCGGGGTGCCGTCCGGCCCGTCGAGGTCGACCCGGACGGGGTGGTGGCCGAGCGGTTCCTTGCGCAGCTCGACGGTGTGCGCGCGCCCGCCGAGGAGGAGCCGGACGGAGAGCTGCTCCAGCCGGGGTGTGCCGGGCCGCTCGGCGACACCGGCGCCCGCCGCACGGTAGGCGGCCGCCAGCTCGGCGGCGGCCCGCGGCAGGTCGGTGGCCCCGGCGGCCACCAGGGTGAGTCCGTCCTGGTCGCAGGCCGGGACGCCGTGGGCGCGCAGCCCGTGCCCGCCGGCGAGGGCGAGGCCGTGCCGGTCGCCCACGGGCCGGGCCAGTTCGACGAGGCGCAGCTGGGCCGGGCCCGGGTGGAGGGAGGGGCCGACGGCGCCCGGGGCGGTGGTCACCCCTCCAGTCTGGCGCGCCGCGGACGGCGGCGCGCCCGGCGGACCGGCGCGGGCCGGCCGCTCACCAGTCGCCGAGTCCGGCGGCCGCCTCGTGCAGGGCGAGTTCCAGGAGGACCGGGTCGTTGAGCCGTCCGGTGCCGTCGGGCGGGACGAGCCAGCGCACGCCCCGGCCGCGGCGGTCGGGGTGGGGGACGACGATCCAGGTGCCCTCCCCCGCGCAGCGCACGCCGGTGCCGATCCAGCGGGCGGCGGTGCCGGCGGGCACCAGGAAGCCGATGTGCTCGTCGCCGAAGTCGGCGAGCACCGGTCCCCGGGAGGCGGTGCCGATCAGGTCGGCGGCCGGGCGGCCGAGCCGGCCGGGGACGGAGAGGACGTCCCAGTGCCGTCCGGCGGGGAGCAGCACCAGGCCGAGGCCGCTGCGTTCCCACTGCTCCCGGAAGGCCGCCGGGTCGGGTGCGGCCTGGGCGAGCCAGTCGAGTCCGGTGATCTCCATGTGGTGTCCCCGCTCTGCGCGTCGGTGCGTTCGGTGGCGGCGGGACATGCCGGGACCCGCCGTCACCAACGAGAGGGGGACGGCGGGTCTCTCTTACACGGTTCGCGCGATCGGCGTCCTCGGGGTGGTGCCGGGGTCAGCTGTCGAAGCCGAGCCCCATCCGGTCGAGGGTGCGCAGCCAGAGGTTGCGCCGGCCGCCGGTGCGGTCGGCGAGCTCCAGCGAGCGGGTGGTGATCCCGATGCCGGCCCAGCGGACCGGCTCGGGCGGGAACGGCAGCGGCTTGCGGCGGACCATCTCCAGTTCGGTGCGCTCGGTGCGCTCGCCGGCGAGCAGGTCGAGCATGACCTCGGCACCGAACCGGGTGGCGCCGACGCCGAGGCCGGTGAAGCCGGCGGCGTACGCGACCCGGCCCCGGTGGGCGGTGTCGAAGAAGGCGGAGAACCGGCTGCAGGTGTCGATCGCGCCGCCCCAGGCGTTGGTGAAGCGGAGGCCTTCCAGCTGGGGGAAGCAGTGGAAGAAGTTCCGCGCGAGGGTGCGGAAGGTCTCCGGGCGCTGGTCGTACTCGTGCCGCAGGTGTCCGCCGAAGCGGTAGACGGCGTCGTAGCCGCCCCAGAGGATCCGGTTGTCGGCGGAGAGCCGGAAGTAGTGGAACTTGTTGGCGCTGTCGCTGAGCCCCTGGCGGCCGTGCCAGCCGATGGCCGCGAGCTGCTCGGCGGTGAGCGGCTCGGTCATCAGCGCGTAGTCGTAGACCGGGACGATGTACGGGCGGACCCGTTTGAGCAGGGACGGGAAGGCGTTGGTGCCGAGTGCCACCTTGCCGGCCAGGACCCGGCCGTAGGGGGTGCGCACGGCCATGCCGGCGCCGTGTTCGCGCAGGTCGGTCGCCGGGGTGTGCTCGAAGATCCGCACGCCCTGGGCCAGGCAGGCCTCCTTGAGGCCCCAGGCCAGCTTGGCGGGGTGGACCATGGCCACGCCGTCCTTGTCCCAGATCCCGCCGAGGAAGGTGGGCGAGTCGACCTGGGCGCGCAGTTCGTCGCGGTCGAGCACGGTGACGTCGAGGCCGTACCGGCCGACGGCCTCGGCGACCTCGTGCAGTTCGTCGAGCTGGTGCGGCTGGGTGGCGATGTCGATCTCGCCGGTGCGCTCCCACTCGGCGTCGATGCCGTAGCGCTCCAGGGTGGACCCGATGGCGTCCAGGTTGGCGGCGCCGAGGCGTTCCAGCTGTCCGAGTTCGGAGGGCCAGCGCTGCAGGCCGTTGCCGAAGCCGTGGGTCAGGCTGGCCGCGCAGAATCCGCCGTTGCGCCCGGACGCGGCCCACCCCGTCTCCTTGCCCTCGACCAGGACGACGTCCAGCGAGGGGTCGCGCTCCTTGGCGACGAGGGCGGTCCAGAGGCCGGAGTAGCCGCCGCCGACGACCAGCAGGTCGCAGTCGGTGTCGCCGACCAGGACGGGCAGGGCCGCCGGCCGGCCGGGGTCCTCCAGCCAGAAGGGGGTGGGCCTGGCGTCACTGAGCGCGCGGGCGGAGTCCATGCATTATCAGCCACTTTCTGCACATTGGTGATGGTGGTCGGCCGCCTCCCGACGGTACGCCGGGCGGGCGGCCGGACGGGTCAGGCGGTGGCCTTGCGGCGGTTGCCGAGCCACTGGCCGGCGACGGTGAGGACGACGGCGGCGATGAACATCGCGGTCCCGATGACGTTGACCTGGACCGGGATGCCGCGCTGCGAGGCGCCCCAGACGAACATCGGGAAGGTGACCGTGGTCGGGCCCGAGTTGAACTGGGTGATGATGAAGTCGTCGAAGGAGAGCGCGAAGCTGAGCAGCGCGCCGGCCGCGATGCCGGGGGCGGCGAGCGGCAGGGTGACCCTCAGGAAGGTCTGGGCGGGGGTGGCGTAGAGGTCCTGGGCGGCCTGTTCGAGCCTCGGGTCCATGCTCATCACGCGGGCCTTGACCGCCGTCACCACGAAGCTGAGGCAGAACATGATGTGCGCGATGAGGATGGTGGTGAAGCCGAACGGGATGCGCATGTTGAGGAAGAGGGTGCCCAGCGAGGCGGCCATCACGACCTCGGGCATCGCCATCGGCAGGAAGATCATCGCACTGGTGGCGGCCTTGCCGCGGAAGCGGTAGCGGGCCAGCGCGAAGGCGACCATGGTGCCGAGGACGGTGGCGCCGATGGTGGCGGCGACCGCGATCTGCAGGCTGAGCGAGAGCGACTGGCACATGTCGGCCACGCCGCAGGGGTCGGTCCAGGCGTCGGTGGAGAACTCGTTCCACTCGTAGTTGAACTTGCCGACCGGCTTGTTGAAGGAGAAGGCGAGCACGACGAGGTTGGGGAGCACCAGGTAGGCGAGGGCCAGCAGGCCGGCCAGCACCACCAGGTTGCGGCGGATCCAGGCGGTCACTCGGGACATCAGACCAGTTCCTCCGTCCCGGCCTTGCGCATGTAGACCGTCACGATGCCCAGGATCAGGGCCATCAGGATGAAGCTCAGCGCGGCCGCGGTGGGGTAGTCGAGCACGTTCAGGAACTGCTTCTGGATGCCGTTGCCGACCATCTGCTCGCTCGGCGATCCCAGCAGCTGGGCGTTGATGTAGTCGCCGGAGGCGGGGATGAAGGTGAGCAGGGTGCCGGCGACCACGCCGGGCAGCGAGATCGGGAAGGTCACCTTGCGGAAGGTGGTGAACGGGCGGGCGTAGAGGTCGCCGGAGGCCTCGTGCAGGCGCGGGTCGATCCGCTCCAGCGAGGTGTACAGCGGAAGGATCATGAAGGGCAGGAAGTTGTAGGTGAGGCCGCAGACCACCGCGAGCGGGGTGGCGAGCACCCGGTCCCCCTCGGTGAGGCCGAGGGCGGCGGTGACGTCGAGGACGTGCAGGGCGTCGAGCGCGCCGACCACCGGGCCGCCGTCCGAGAGGATGGTCTTCCAGGCGAGGGTGCGGATCAGGAAGCTGGTGAAGAACGGCGCGATGACCAGGATCAGCATGACGTTGCGCCAGCGCCGGTTCACCTTGAACGCGATGGTGTAGGCGAGCGGGTAGCCGATGGCGAGGCAGAGCCCGGTGGCGGTGGCGGCGTAGCCGAACGAGCGGACGAAGTGCCACTTGTACTCGACCAGGGCGTCCCAGTAGGTGGCGAGGTGCCAGGTGACGCGGAAGCCGTCCTCCAGCGAGCCGGTCTGCAGCGAGGTGGAGGCCTGGTAGACCATCGGCACCGCGAAGAAGACGACCAGCCAGGCGATGCCGGGCAGCAGCAGCCAGTACGGGGTGAGCCGGCGCCGGGCCCGGGGGGCCGGTTCGGGGAGGGGGACGACCTGGGGTGGCGCCGCCGGGGTGGTGGTGGTCATGCCGCGGCCTCCCCGGTGCCCGCGTCGATCGCCTGGGCGGCGTCCAGGGCGAAGGAGTGGGCCGGGTTCCAGTGCAGGACGACGGGGGCGCCGGGGACGATCCGGGCGTCGCGCTCCATGTTCTGCTCGAAGACGGTGACCTCCTGGCCGCCGTCGGTGCGCACCAGGTACTGGGTGGAGACGCCGATGAAGCTGGAGTCGACGACGGTGCCGGCGAGCCGGTTGCGGCCGTCGGCGACCTCGGCGGAGCCGTGCTCGATGGTGATCTTCTCGGGCCGCACGCCGAGGTGGACCCGGGTGGCGCCGGTGGCGCAGCGGGCCCTGGGGACGGTGAGCCGGGTGCCGGCGGCGGTGAGCAGCAGGTCCTCGCCGGCGCCGCCGGTGACCTCGGCGGCCAGCAGGTTGGACTGGCCGAGGAAGTTGGCCACGAAGGTGGTGGCGGGGTGCTCGTAGAGCTCGGCGGGGGCGCCGAGCTGTTCGACCCGGCCGCCGTTCATCACCGCGATGGTGTCGGCCATGGTCATGGCCTCCTCCTGGTCGTGGGTGACGTGCACGAAGGTGATGCCGACCTCGGTCTGGATCCGCTTGAGCTCCAGCTGCATCTGCCGGCGGAGCTTGAGGTCGAGGGCGCCGAGCGGCTCGTCGAGGAGCAGCACCCGGGGGTGGTTGATGAGCGCGCGGGCGACGGCGACGCGCTGCTGCTGGCCGCCGGAGAGCTGGTGCGGCTTGCGGCGGGCGTACGGGCCGAGCTCGACCAGTTCGAGCATCTCGTCGACCTGCTTCTTGACGTCCTTCCGGCCGCGGCGGCGCAGGCCGAAGGCGACGTTCTCGAAGATGTCGAGGTGGGGGAAGAGCGCGTAGCTCTGGAAGACGGTGTTCACCGGCCGCTTGTACGGCGGGAGCCCGGTGACGTCCTGGTCGCCGATCAGGACGGTTCCGGTGCTGGGCTCCTCCAGGCCGGCGATCATCCGCAGGGTGGTGGTCTTGCCGCAGCCGGAGGCGCCGAGCAGGGCGAAGAAGGAGCCCTGGGGAACGGTCAGGTCCAGCGGGTGCACGGCGGTGAAGGAGCCGTAGGTCTTGCCGATGCCGGTGAGGCGGACGTCGCCGCCGGCGGCCGCGGAGCTCTGCTGCTCTGTCATGGGTGGGGTCTCTCTGGTTCTCTCTGCCGTCGGTGGGGGGTCAGGCGCCGATGAGCTTGGAGAACTTCTCCTCGAAGTCGCTCTCCTCGGTCTCGGTGAGGGTCCGGAAGACGTGCGCCTTGGCCGCCATCCCGGGGGTGGGGACGACCAGCGGGTTGGCCGCGCTCTCGGGGGCGAGGGCGGCCAGTTCCTCCGGCATGCCGGCGACGGCGGAGACGAAGCCGATGCCCGCGGTCAGCTGCGCCGCGATCTTCGGCCGGTAGTAGAAGTCGATCAGCTTCTCGGCGTTCGTCTTGTGCTGGGCCTTGGCCGGGACGAGCAGGTTGTCGGTGCTGCTCACGAAGCCCTTCTCGGGGATGGCGAACTCGATGTCGGGGTTGTCGGCGCGCAGCTGGATCAGGTCGCCGCCCCAGGCGACGCAGGCGGCGATGTCGCCGGAGGAGAGCTCCTGGCCGTAGTCGTTGCCGGTGAAGCGGCGGATCTGCTTGTTGTCGACGGCCTTCTGCAGCCGGGCGACGGCGGCCGCGTAGTCGTCGGCGGTGAACGTCGCCGGGTCCTTGCCCATGTCCAGCAGGGTGATGCCGATGCTGTCGCGCATCTCGGAGAGGAAGGTCACCCGCCCCTTGAGGTCGGGGTCCTCCAGCAGCTGGGCGACGCTGGTGACCTCCTTCCCCTTGGTGGCCTTCTTGTTGTAGGCGACGACCACCTGGATGCCGGCCCACGGGTAGCTGTAGAGCCGGCCCGGGTCCCAGTCCGGGGCGCGGAAGCGGGAGTCGACGTTGGTGATGGCGGTGGTGACGTTGGCGGGGTTGAGCTTCTGCGCCCAGCCGAGGCGGATCATCCGGGCCGCCATCCAGTCGGTGAGCACCATCAGGTCGCGGCCGGTGTCCTGGCCGGCCGCGAGCTGGGGCTTGACCTTGCCGAAGAACTCGACGTTGTCGTTGACGTCCTCGGTGTACCTGACCTTGATCCCGGTGGCGGCCGTGAAGGCCTCCAGGGTGCCGTGCTTCTCCTTGTCGTTCTCGTCGGTGTCGATGTAGAGCGGCCAGTTGGAGAAGTTCACCTCCCGCTCGCTCTCGGAGAGGTCCGGGGCGGCGTTGGCGGTGGAGTCGCCGGTCCCGTTGACGGTCCTGGCCGGCGGGATGCCGCAGGCGGCCAGCGAGCCCGCGCCGGCGGTGAGGGCGGCGGCGCGCAGCACGGTGCGCCGGCTGAGGGCGGCCCGGCCACTGGTCAGACTGCGTTCCCAGGCCTTGCGGACCGGTTCCGACAGTCCGTCGGTGAGCTCGTTGAACGCCATGGGACGGGCCTCCTGGGGGGGCGAAGGGGGGTGTGGGGGACCACCCGGGTCCGTTATCTGTCTCCGAAGACGGTGCGGTGCCAGTCCTTGCGGGCGACCGCGGTGGTGTCGAACATGACGTGCTTGACCTGGGTGTACTCGTCCAGCGAGTACTGCGACATGTCCTTGCCGTAGCCGGAGGACTTGTAGCCGCCGTGCGGCATCTCGCTGATGATCGGGATGTGGTCGTTGACCCAGACGCAGCCCGCCGCGATCTCGCGGGTGGCGCGCAGCGAGCGGTGCACGTTGCCGGTCCAGGCCGAGGCGGCGAGGCCGTAGGGGGTGTCGTTGGCCAGCCGCAGGCCTTCGTCGTCGCCGTCGAAGGGGAGCACGACCAGGACGGGGCCGAAGATCTCGCCCTGGACGACCTCGCTGTCCTGGGCGGCGCCGGTGATCAGGGTGGGGCGGTAGTAGGCGCCGCGAGTGAGGTCGCTGCCGTCGTGGCCCCGGTCGGGGGCGGCGCCGCCGGTGACCACGGTCGCGTAGCCGCGGGCGCGCTCGACGAAGCCGGCCACCCGGTCGCGGTGGGTGAAGGAGACCAGCGGGCCGAGGTCGGTGCGCGGGTCGAGCGGGTCGCCCAGCCGGATCGCGCCGTACAGCTCGGCGACGCCGGCCACGAAGGCGTCGTAGAGCGGCCGCTGCACGTAGGCGCGGGTGGCCGCGGTGCAGTCCTGGCCGCCGTTGATCAGCGAGGCGGCGACCGCGCCGTGCACGGCGGCGTCCAGGTCGGCGTCGTCGAAGACCACGAACGGGGCCTTGCCGCCGAGTTCCAGGTGGGTGCGCTTGACGGTCGCGGTGGCGAGTTCGGCGACCCGCCTGCCGACCGCGGTGGAGCCGGTGAAGGAGACCATCGCGACGTCCGGGTGGGCGACCAGATGCTCCCCCGCGACCCGGCCCGCGCCGGTGACGACGTTGACCACGCCGTCCGGGATGCCGGCCAGGGTGCAGGCCCGGGCGAACATCAGCGAGGTCAGCGGGGTCAGCTCGGCCGGCTTGAGGACGACGGTGTTGCCGGCCGCGATCGCCGGCAGGACCTTCCAGGCGGCCATCTGCAGCGGGTAGTTCCACGGCGAGACGGAGCCGACCACGCCGATCGCCTCGCGCCGCACGTAGGAGGTGTGGTCGCCGGAGTACTCACCGGCCGCCTTGCCCTCCAGGTGGCGGGCGGCCCCGGCGAAGAAGGCGGTGTTGTCGATGGTGCCGGGGACGTCGAACTCGGTGGAGAGCTTGATCGGCTTGCCGGTCTGCGCGGTCTCGACCCGGGCGAGGTCGGCGGCCGCGTCGGTGAGGACCGCGGCCAGCCGGGTCAGCGCCTCGGAGCGGGCGCCGGGGGTGGCGCCGGACCACTGCGGCAGCGCGGCCCGGGCGGCGGCCACGGCTTCGTCGACCTGTCCGGTGGAGGCCAGCGCGACCTCCTCGACGACGCTGCCGTCGGCCGGGTTGACGACCTGGAAGGGATCGCCGTCCCCCCGGCTGCACCGGCCCGCGATGTACTGCGCGCCCGCGCCGAAGTCGGTCAGGTCCATTGCTTCCTCCAAGTCCGGGTGGTTCGTGTGCGGCACGGACGGCCGCGCCGGTCCCGCCGTGCCGCACCGGTCGGCGGGCCGAGGGCCGCACCGGCACCGTCCGACCGGTCGGGCCGGGCGTGGGGGGCCGCGGGGTGCGGGGTCCGGTGCGGGGCATCAAACCGGCTGACCACCGGGGATGTCCAGGTCTCGGCATTGCCGACCCGCTGACCATGCCCGCTGCCGCCGGGGCGTGACAAGGGTCACTGCGACAACCTCGGCGCGAAGCGCCTTACAGGGTGCAAGGCTTCGGGGAGGGCAACAGTTCGTCGCCGCGATGGATGATTGCCTGACACTCTGAACCCTGGAGGCCGCGATGCTCCCCACCGTCGCCCACGTGCTCGACCTTGAGGTGATGCGCCGCGGCCTGCCCCAGGTGGTGGCCGGCGCCGACCACCTGGAACGCCCGGTCCGCTGGGTGCACGTCAGCGAGCTTCCCGACGTGGCGGGCGTGCTGCAGGGCGGTGAGCTGGTGCTGAGCACCGGCATCGCCCTGCCCGAGGACCGCGAGGGACTGGCCCGGTACGTGCGCGAGCTCGCCGACATCGGGGTGGCCGGACTGGTCATCGAGTTCGGCCGGCGCTACTTCGACACCCTTCCGCGCGCCCTGGTGCACGCCGCCGAGCAGCGCGGGCTGCCGCTGGTCGTGCTCCGCCGCGAGCTGCGCTTCGTCGCCGTCACCGAGGCGGTGCACGCCCTGGTCGTCAACGCCCAGCTGGAGCAGCTGCGCACCTCCGAGGCGATCCACCAGGTCTTCAACGAACTGGTCGTGGAGGGCGCCGAGCCGGCCGAGGTGGTCCGCCAGGTGGCCCGGATCGCGGGCGCCCCGGTGGTCCTGGAGAACCTCGCCCACCAGGTGCTCACCCACGACCCCGCCGGACGGCCCGAGGCCGAGCTGCTGGAGGACTGGGAGCGCCGCTCGCGCGGGGTCCGCCCGCCCGGGCGCACCGGTCACGACCCGCGCAGCGGCTGGCTGGTCACCACGGTCGGCGCCCGCGGCCAGGACTGGGGACGGCTGGTGCTGGTGCAGGAGCCGGGGCCGCTGCCGGAGGGCGGCCCGCACCCGTTCACCATGCTGCTGGAACGCGGCGCCTCCGCGCTGGCGCTCAACCGGCTGGTGGTCCGCGACCGGGAGAGCCTGGAGCGCCAGACCCACCGCACGCTGCTCTCCGGCATCCTCACCCACGCGCTGACCGTCTCCGAGGTGGCGCTGCGCGCCCAGGCGCTCGGCGTCCCGCTGGAGGGCCGGCGGCTGGTCGGCGCGGTGCTGCGCCAGCGGCGCGGCCCGATCCACGCCGCGCTGGAGGCGCAGGCCCGGCTGCGCGACTTCACCGAACTGGCGGCCGGCGCCGTCCGCTCCTGCCGGCTCCCGGCGCTGGTCGGCGCGCTGGACGACGAGGGCGTCGGGGTGCTGATCGCGCTCGGCCCCCAGCAGGACGAGCACGCGGCGCTGGACGCCTTCGCCGCGGCGCTGCGCCGGCTGGCCGCCGAGGCGGCCCGGGACCAGCCGGTGCCGGCCCCGGTGGTCGCGGTCGGCTCCTCGGTCGGCTCGGTGCGCGACGCCCGGCGCACCCTGCTGGAGGCCGCCCAGGTCGCCGACGCCGCGCTGCACGACGTGCCCGGCGGGCGGACGGCGTCCTACTACCGGCTGCCCGACGTGCGGCTGCGCGGCCTGCTGCACCTGCTGCGCGACGACGCCCGGCTGCAGACCTACGTCGAGCGGGAGCTGGGCCCGCTGCTCGCCTTCGACGCCGAGCACAACGGCCAGCTGGTGCGGATGCTGCGGATCTACCTGGAGCAGGGCCGCAACAAGTCCGCCGCCGCGGACGCCGCGCACCTGTCCCGGCCGTCCTTCTACGACCGGCTGCACAAGGTCGAGCGGATCCTCGGGGTCGACCTCGACCAGGTCGAGTCCTGCCTCTCCCTGCACGTGGCGCTGCTGGCGCTGGACGCGGTGCGCCGGTAGCGGGCCTCAGGCCCCGGTGATGCGGGTCCACACCTTGTGCAGGCCGGGCCGCTCGGCGGAGGTGACGTCGCGCATGGTGTGCAGCCGGGCCCGCATGTCATCGGTCGGGAAGACCAGCGGGTGCTCCGCCAGTTCCGCCCGCTCCCGGTCCCCGCTGGCCGCCAGCACCTCGCGGGCGGCCGGCACCGGGCAGATGTACTGTACGGCGGCGGCCAGTTCGGCGGCCACCTCGGGCCGGTAGTAGTGGTCGATCAGCAGCTCGGCGTTGCGCTTGTGCCCGGCCCGGTTGGGGATCAGCAGGCTCTCGGCCCAGAGTTCGCCGCCCTCCTCGGGCACCACGAAGGCGAGGTCCGGGTTCTCGGCCGTGAGCTGCACGGCGTCGCCGGAGTACGCCTGGCAGGCCAGCGCGGCGCCGGAGGCCAGGTCACCGGTGTAGTCGTTGCCGGTGAAGCGGCGCACGTGCCGGCTGTCGACCATCCGCTGCACCAGGTCCATCGCCCGGTGCGCGTCGTCCTCGGTGAAGGCCGTGACGTCGGCGCCCTGGGAGAGCATCAGCAGGCCGAGCGCCTCGTCCAGGCCGGCGAACAGGGTGACCCGGCCCTTGAGGTCGGGTGCCCAGAGGTCGGAGACGGACTTCAGCTCGCGGCCGAGCTCCTTGCGGTTGTAGGCGATGCCGGTGATGCCGGACTGCCAGGGCACGCTGTGCCGGCGCCCGGGGTCGACCGCCGGGTCGGCCAGCTGCGGGTCCAGCTGCGCGGTGACGTGGGGCAGGTTGGCCCGGTCCAGGGCCTGCACCCAGCCGAGCCCGATGTAGCGGCCGACCATCCAGTCGCTGACCACCATCAGGTCCCGCCCGGGGTCGGTGCCCTGGGTGAGCACCGGCCCCATCTTGCCGAAGAACTCGTCGTTGTCGTTGATGTCCTCGGTGTAGGTGACCTTGATCCCGGTCCGCTCGGTGAAGTCGTCCAGGGTGGGGCGCCCGCCGTCGTCGTCGACGTCGATGTACTGGGTCCAGTTGGAGAAGCCCAGCCGCCGGTCGCCCTCCGAGCGGTCGGGGGCGGAGCGGCGGTCCTCGTCCACGTACGCGGAGGGGATGCCGCAGCCGGTCAGGGCGGCGGTCCCGAACAGTCCGGCGGTGGCGCCGAGCACCCGGCGGCGGGTCGGACGGCGGGACCCGCTCGGGCGGCGGGACGTGGTGGTGCTGGGCATGGTGGGGCCTCCGGGGCGTGGCACGGCCCCGGGCGCACGGGGGGAGCGCCCGGGGCCGTCCGGTCGGGGTGTCAGACGGTGTGCGCGTCGGTCAGCGACAGCACCTCGTCGAGGACGGCGAGGCCGGTCTTCGCCTCCTCCTCGGTGACGGTGCACGGCGGGACGACGTGGAAGCGGTTCATGTTGACGAACGGCCACAGTCCGCGCTGCTTGCAGGCGGCGGCCAGCTCGGCCATCGGCGCGTTGGCGGCGCCGGCCGCGTTGTACGGCACCAGCGGCTCGCGGGTGGCGCGGTCGCGGACCAGGTCGAGCGCCCAGAAGACGCCGAGCCCGCGCACCTCGCCGACGGACGGGTGACGCTCGGCCAGCTCGCGCAGGCCGGGGCCGAGCACGCTCTCGCCGATGTGCTTGGCGTTCTCGACGATGCCCTCCTCGGCCATCGTGGTGATGGTCGCCACCGCGGAGGCGCAGGCCAGCGGGTGACCCGAGTAGGTGAGGCCGCCGGGGAACGCCCGCTCCGCGAAGGTGGCGGCGATCTCCGCGCTGATCGCCACGCCGCCGAGCGGGACGTAGCCCGAGTTGACGCCCTTGGCGAAGGTGAGCAGGTCGGGGGTGACGCCCCAGTGGTCGGCGGCGAACCACTCGCCGGTGCGGCCGAAGCCGGCCATCACCTCGTCGAGGATGAGGACGATGCCGTGGCGGTCGCAGATCTCCCGGACGCCGGCCAGGTAGCCGGGCGGCGGGACGAGGATGCCGGCGGTGCCGACCACGGTCTCCAGGATGACCGCCGCGACGGTGCCGGGGCCCTCGAAGGCGATGACCTGCTCCAGGTGGGCCAGCGCGCGCTCGCACTCCTGCGCCTCGTTCTCGGCGTGGAAGTTGGAGCGGTAGGCGTACGGGCCCCAGAAGTGCACGACGCCGGAGACGCCGGTCTCGTTGGCCCAGCGGCGCGGGTCGCCGGTCAGGGCGATCGCGTTGGCGGTGGCGCCGTGGTACGAGCGGTAGGTGGAGAGCACCTTCTGCCGGCCGGTGTGCAGCCGGGCCAGCCGGATGGCGTTCTCGTTGGCCTCGGCACCGCCGTTGGTGAAGAAGATCTTGTCGAGGTCGCCCGGGGTGCGCTCGGCGATCAGCCGGGCGGCCTCGCTGCGGGACTCGACCGCGAAGCCGGGGGCGATGGTGCAGAGCTTCGCCGCCTGCTCCTGGATCGCCGCGACCACCTTCGGGTGCTGGTGACCGATGTTGGTGTTGACCAGCTGGGAGGAGAAGTCGAGGTAGCGGTTGCCGTCGTAGTCCCAGAAGTACGAGCCCTCGGCGCCGGCCACCGCGAGGGGGTCGATCAGCGCCTGGGCGGACCACGAGTGGAAGACGTGCGCGCGGTCGGCGGCCTTGACGGCCTGGCCGGCGGCTGAGTCAGCGGTGGGGATGCTCATGCGGCAAGGCTAGGGACTCGCCGGGCCGAAGTGGAGCTCCATCCTGTCAGCCGGTCGTGCCGCCCGCCGACAGGGTGCAAAGCGCAGGGCCCGGGTCGGCACGACCCGGGCCCAATGCCCGATCACATGATCAACAGCTCATCAGATCGCGGTCATGACGTGCTTGACGCGGGTGTAGTCCTCGAAGCCGTAGGAGGAGAGGTCCTTGCCGTAGCCGGACTTCTTGAAGCCACCGTGCGGCATCTCGGCGACCAGCGGGATGTGGGTGTTGATCCAGACGCAACCGAAGTCCAGGCGGCGCGACATCCGCATGGCGCGGGCGTGGTCCTTGGTCCACACCGAGGAGGCGAGCGCGAACTCGACGCCGTTGGCGTAGCCGACGGCCTGCTCCTCGTCGGAGAACTTCTGCACGGTGATGACCGGGCCGAAGACCTCGTTCTGGATGATCTCGTCGTCCTGCTGCAGGCCCGAGACGACGGTCGGGGCGTAGAAGAAGCCCTTGTCGCCGACCCGGTGGCCGCCGGCCTCGACCTTGGCGTGCTCCGGCAGGCGCTCGATGAAGCCGGAGACCTGCTTCAGCTGGTTGGCGTTGTTCAGCGGGCCGTACAGCACGTCCTCGTCGTCCACGCCACCGGTCCTGGTCTCGGCGGCGGCCTTGGCCAGCGCCTCGACGAAGGCGTCGTGGATCGACTCGTGGACCAGCACGCGGGTGGCCGCGGTGCAGTCCTGGCCGGCGTTGAAGAAGCCCGCCACCGAGATGCCCTCGACGGCCTCGGCGATGTCGGCGTCCTCGAAGACCACGACCGGGGCCTTGCCGCCCAGCTCCAGGTGGACGCGCTTGACGTCCTTGGAGGCGGACTCGGCGACCTGGATGCCGGCGCGCACCGAACCGGTGATGGAGGCCATCGCCGGGGTCTTGTGCTCGACCATCAGGCGGCCGGTCTCGCGGTCGCCGCAGATGACGTTGAAGACGCCGGCCGGCAGCTCCAGCTCGGCGAGCACGCCGCCGATGATCTCGGCCAGCAGCACGGTGGAGGCGGGGGTGGTGTCGGACGGCTTCAGCACCACGGTGTTGCCGGCGGCGATGGCCGGGGCGAACTTCCAGACCGCCATCATCATCGGGTAGTTCCACGGCGCGACCTGGGCGCAGACGCCGACCGGCTCGCGGCGGACGATCGAGGTCATGCCGTCCATGTACTCACCGGCGGCCTTGCCCTCCAGCAGGCGGGCGGCACCGGCGAAGAACCGGATCTGGTCGACCATCGGGCCGATCTCCTCGGAGAGGGTCAGCGCCCGCGGCTTGCCGGTGTTGCGACACTCGGCGTCCACCAGCTCGTCGGCGCGGGCCTCGACCGCGTCGGCGATCTTGAGCAGCACCTTCTGCCGGGTGCTCGGGGTGGCGTCCCGCCAGGCCGGGAACGCGGCCGAGGCGGCGTCCATGGCGGCGTCCACGTCGGAGGCGCCGGACAACGGGGACGTCGCGTAGACCTCGCCGGTGGTGGGGTCGACGATGTCGAGGGTGCGGCCGTCGGCCGCATCGACGAACTCACCGTTGATGTAGTTGCGCAGCGTGCGAAGGTCGCTCACGGGTCTCTCCTCGGTCTCGGCCTGCGGCGTTGCAGAATCCGGCGCCATGGTACGTCGGCCGGAGCGGCCGACGAAGGGCGCCGAGTGGCCGCGCCGCAAGTGCCGCGGTCCACTGGTTCGGGGGAATGCGCACGGCGCTGCGGGGCCGCGCGCGTACCGTGGCCAGGTTAGCCCGACGACTGCCGGTATCGACAGGCTGGCAACGCAGAGACGATGAAATCCGCATGCGTTTTCCAAGATCGCGACGAAATCAGCAGCTCTTGCGCTTGCGAACGGGGGAACGATCGGGCACAGTGGCGGCGTGGCCAACCGCGACCGGAACGCCAGCGTTCCCCTCGACGCCGCCTCCAAGGCGATCATCGAGCAGCTCCAGGAGGACGGGCGCCGCCCGTACGCCGCCATCGGCAAGGCCGTCGGCCTGTCCGAGGCGGCCGTGCGGCAGCGCGTCCAGAAGCTGCTCGACCAGGGCGTGATGCAGATCGTCGCCGTCACGGACCCGCTCACCGTCGGCTTCACCCGCCAGGCGATGGTCGGAATCCGGGTCGAGGGCGACATCGAACCCGTCGCCGACGCGCTGGCCGCCCTCGACGAGGTCGACTACGTCGTCTGCACCGCTGGCTCGTTCGACCTCCTGGCCGAACTGGTCTGCGAGGACGACGAGCACCTGCTCGAACTGATCAACAAGCGCATCCGCGCGCTTCCCGGCGTGCGGAGCACCGAGAGCTTCGTTTACCTGAAGCTCCGGAAACAGACCTACACCTGGGGCACCCGATGACAGCCGACCCGGCGCAGAAGGACCTTTCCAAGACCGCCTACGACCACCTGTGGATGCACTTCACCCGCATGTCGTCGTACGAGAACTCTCCCGTGCCGACGATCGTCAAGGGCGAGGGCACCTACGTCTGGGACGACAAGGGACGCAAGTACCTCGACGGCCTCGCCGGCCTGTTCGTCGTCCAGGCCGGCCACGGCCGTGAGGAGCTCGCCGAGGCCGCCGCCAAGCAGGCCAAGGAGCTCGCCTTCTTCCCGGTGTGGAGCTACGCCCACCCGAAGGCCGTCGAGCTGGCCGAGCGCCTGGCCAACTACGCCCCGGGCGACCTGAACAAGGTCTTCTTCTCCACCGGTGGCGGCGAGGCCGTCGAGACCGCCTGGAAGCTCGCCAAGCAGTACTTCAAGCTGACCGGCAAGCCGACCAAGTACAAGGTCATCTCGCGCGCCGTCGCCTACCACGGCACCCCGCAGGGCGCCCTGTCCATCACCGGCCTGCCGGGCCTGAAGGCCCCGTTCGAGCCGCTGGTGCCGGGCACCCACAAGGCGCCGAACACCAACATCTACCGCGCCCCGGCCTTCCTGGAGGGCCCCGACGGCACGGTCGACCCCGAGGCCTACGGCCGCTGGTGCGCCGACGAGATCGAGGTGGCCATCCTCAACGAGGGCGCCGAGACCGTCGCCGCCGTCTTCGTCGAGCCGGTGCAGAACGCCGGTGGCTGCTTCCCGCCGCCGCCCGGGTACTTCCAGCGCCTGCGCGAGATCTGCGACCGCCACGACGTGCTGCTGGTCTCGGACGAGGTCATCTGCGCCTTCGGCCGCCTGGGCACCATGTTCGGCGCCGACAAGTTCGGCTACCAGCCCGACATGATCACCTGCGCCAAGGGCATGACCTCGGGCTACTCCCCGATCGGCGCCACGATCATCTCGGACCGCCTCGCCGAGCCGTTCTACAAGGGTGACAACACCTTCCTGCACGGCTACACCTTCGGCGGTCACCCGGTGTCCTCCGCGGTGGCGCTGGCCAACCTCGACATCTTCGAGCGCGAGGGCCTGAACCAGCACGTGCTCGACAACGAGTCGGCGTTCCTGAACACCCTGAGCAAGCTGCGCGACCTGCCGATCGTCGGCGACGTCCGCGGCAACGGGTACTTCTACGGCATCGAGCTCGTCAAGGACAAGGTCACCAAGGAGTCCTTCAACGACGAAGAGGTCGAGCGCGTCCTCTACGGCTTCCTGTCGAAGGCCCTCTTCGACAACGGCCTGTACTGCCGCGCCGACGACCGTGGCGACCCGGTCATCCAGCTGGCCCCGCCGCTGATCTCCGACCAGTCGACCTTCGACGAGATCGAGCAGATCCTGCGGACCAGCCTGACCGACGCGTGGGCGAAGCTCTGATCCCCCTGCTTTCCTCCCCACCCTCAGTCACAGGGCGGTCCCGCTTCGGCGGGGCCGCCCTGCGGCGTTCCCGGTCCGTTCATCGGACCGCACTTCGGATCAAACACGCCTGATTGCGGGTGATTTGCCCCGGATGGAGCAGTGTGCCGCGCCCGCGCCCGGGTCCGATCGTTCTAATCTGACGACTGTCATATCCCTGCGGCCCCCAGGACGGAACCTCATGGCAGCGGCCCCTCCTGACAACGACGTGCTGTGGGCCCGGGGGATCGTCAAGTCCCATCACGGCACCCCCGCGCTGCGCGGCGTCTCGCTCGGGGTCCGGGAGGGCGAGGTCCTCGCCGTCACCGGCCCGCGCGGCTCCGGCAAGAGCACCCTGCTCGGCTGCCTCTCCGCGCTGCTCCCCGTCGACGAGGGCGAGGTCTGGTTCAACAGCGCCCCGGTGCACACCCTCGGACGGGCCGGACGGGAACGGCTGCGCCGCGACCGCTTCGGCTTCGTCGGCTCCGAACCGCACCTGGTGCCCGAACTGACCGCCCGGGAGAACGTCGCCCTGCCGCTGCTGCTGGCCGGCGCCGGCGGCAAGGCCGCCCACACCGCCGCCGACGAGTGGCTGGAGCGCCTGGACATCGGCGACCTCGCCAAGGTCCGGCCCGACCGGCTGGTGCAGGGCCAGCGCCAGCGGATCGCCGTCGCCCGCGCCCTCGCCCCGCTCCCGCCGGTCGTCTTCGCCGACGACCCCACCGCGCCGCTGCACCACGAGACCGCCGAGCAGGTCATGCGGATACTGACCAGCGCGGCCCGCTCCCACCAGCTCACCCTCGTGCTGGCCACCCACGACCGCGAGCTCGTCCGGTACGCCGACCGCGCCGTCGCCCTCGTCGACGGACGCCTGACCGGCCCCGTCACGCCCGTGCCGCGGGTCGCCCCGGCCCCCGGCACGACCGGGGTCACCGCCGTCCCGGCCGCCGGCCGCTGAGAGGGCCGCCGTGTTCTACCTCCGCCTGGCCCGCGGCTACCGGGCCCTCGACCTCGGCCGCTGGCTGCTCACCGCCCTCGCCGGCGCCGTCGTCGCCGGCTTCCTGCTGCGCGCCCTCGGCCGCGCGATGAGCGACCCGGCCGCCGGTCCCGACGCGCTCGTCCGGCTGCTCTGGTGCCTGCCGCCGCTGGCCGCGGTCGCCTGGTTCGCCGCCGTCGCCGCCCGCGCCCTGCCCGCCCGGCGGGCCGAACGGATCACCGGGCTCACCACCGCCGGGGCCGGGGCCGGCCGGATCCGCGCCCTGATCGCCGGCGAGGTCGCGCTCGCCTGCGGCACCGGCGCCGGCCTCACCCTGCTGCTCTTCCTGGTCCTGCGCAACGACATCGCCGGGCCCGCGCTCGCCGACGAACTCGGCATGGGCGTGGCCCTGCCGGCCGCCGCACCGGTCGCCCTGCTGACGCTCGTGCCGCTCACCGCGGGCCTCGCCGCGGCCGGCGCCGTCCCGCACGCCGAGACGCTGCCCGGCCGCTCCCGGCCCGAACCGACCGGCTTCGGCCCGTGGCGGCTCGCCCTGCCGATCGGCCTCGCCGTCCTCGGCCTCGCCCTGGAACTCATCGCGCTGCGCCCCGGCGCCGCGGCCGACGGCCGCCCGATCCACCTGCCCGCCGGGCTCGGCACCACCAGCACCGCCGCGCTCGGCGGCTGGGCCGCCTCCGCGCTCGGCCTCGCCCTGCTCACCGGCCCGCTGCTCGCCCTGGCCGGCCGGCTGCTGGCGCTCGGTCGGCCCACCCCGCTGCGGCTGCTCGCCGGACGCGGCCTGACCGCGCAGGCCCGCCGGCTCGGGGCGCCGCTGGCCGTGCTCACCCTGGCGCTCGCCATGGTGCTCACCACGGTCCGCTACTGGCTCGGCGAGCCCGGCAGCGCCGATGTGCTGCCCGCCGTCGAGGCCGGCCTGATCCTGGGCTGCACGGCCGGTGCGGTGGCCGTCCGGCTCGCCGAGCTGCGCACCGCCCGCCGGGGCGTCGCCGCGGCGCTGCTGAGGCTCGGCGCGGCGCCCCGGCTGCTGTTCGGCGCCGTGGTGCTGCGGACCCTGATGGCCGGGACCGTCCTGCTGGTCACCGGCGGGGCGACCGCGGCCCTGGCGGCCGCCGGACTGCGCTGACCGGCGCGCGGCCAGAGCCGCGCGCCGGTCGGTCCGGCCGTCCGTCGGTCCGGCCGTCCGGTCAGCCGGCCGCCGCGAGCTGGCCGCAGGCGCCGTCGATCTCCTGGCCGCGGGTGTCGCGGACCGTGGTCGGCACACCGTGCGACTGGAGGCGCCGGACGAACTCGCGCTCGTCCTCGGGGCGGGAGGCGGTCCACTTGGAGCCCGGGGTGGGGTTCAGCGGGATCAGGTTGACGTGCACCCGGTGGTTCTTGATCAGCCGGCCGAGCAGGTCCGCCCGCCACGCCTGGTCGTTGATATCCTTGATCAGCGCGTACTCGATGGAGATCCGGCGGCCGGACTTCTCGGCGTAGTTCCACGCCGCGTCCAGCACCTCGGCGACCTTCCAGCGGGTGTTGACGGGCACCAGCTCGTCGCGCAGCTCGTCGTCCGGCGCGTGCAGCGACAGCGCCAGGCGGCAGCTGAGGCCCTCGTCCGCCAACCGGTTCATCGCCGGGACCAGGCCGACGGTGGAGACGGTGATGCCGCGCTGGGAGAGGCCGAAGCCGTCCGGCGCCGGGTCGGTCAGCCGGCGGATCGCGGCCAGCACCCGGTTGTAGTTCGCCAGCGGCTCGCCCATGCCCATGAAGACCACGTTGGACAGACGCGCCTCGCCGCCCGGGATCTCGCCGGCCTTGAGCGCGCGCATCCCGGCGGCGATCTGCTCGACGATCTCGCCGGTGGACAGGTTGCGGGTCAGCCCCGCCTGGCCGGTGGCGCAGAACGGGCAGTTCATGCCGCAGCCGGCCTGCGAGCTGATGCACATGGTGACCCGGTCCGGGTAGCGCATCAGCACCGACTCGACGAGCGTGCCGTCGAACAGCTTCCAGAGCGTCTTGCGGGTGGTGTCGTCGTCGCAGGACACGTGCCGCACCACCGACATCAGCTCGGGCAGCAGACTGCCGGTGAGCTTCTCCCGGCTGGCGGCGGGGATGTCCGTCCAGCTCGCCGGGTCGTCCGACATCCGGCCGAAGTAGTGGTTGGAGAGCTGCTTGGCGCGGAACGGCTGCTCGCCCAGCTCGGCGACGGCCTCCTTGCGCTCGGCGGGGCTCAGGTCGGCGAGGTGTCGCGGGGGCTTGGCGCCGCGCGGCGCGACAAAGGTGAGTTCTCCGGGCTTAGGCATGGTCCGTCCAGTGTCGCAGACGCGCGGGGGCCCCGGACGCCGTGCGTCCGGGGCCCCTGTGCGCGAGGGCTGCGGCTCAGCTGCCGACGAAGGCCACCAGCAGCAGCCAGACCACCGGGGCGGTCGGCAGCAGCGAGTCCAGCCGGTCCATGATGCCGCCGTGGCCGGGCAGCAGCGTGCCCATGTCCTTGATGCCGAGGTCGCGCTTGATCATCGACTCACCGAGGTCGCCCAGGGTCGCGGTGACCGCCGCGCAGCCGCCCAGGATCAGGCCCTGCCACCAGCTGCCGCCGTCGATGATCAGCTCCATCAGCAGCGCGCCCGCCAGCATCGACAGGCCGATGCCGCCGGCCAGGCCCTCGCGGGTCTTGCCCGGGCTGATCGTCGGCGCCAGCTTGGTGCGGCCGAACTTGTAGCCCACCGCGTAGGCCCCGGTGTCGCTGCACACCGTGACGATGAGGAAGAGCACGATCCGCTGCGGGCCGTCGTCGGCCGCCAGCATCATCGCCACGAAGGTGGCGAGGAACGGGACGTAGAAGGCGGTGAAGATGCCCGCCGTTATGTCCCGCAGGTAGTTCTCGGGCGGCTCGGTCATCCGCCAGACCATCACCGCGAGCCCGGTGAGCGCGAGCGAGGCCGCCGCCCACTGGATCCCCGACCAGTAGCCGGTGGCGACCATCGCGATGCCGCCCGCGACCAGCGGGACCAGCGGCGCCTTGATCTCCTTGCGCTCGGCCAGCCGGCTGGTCAGCTCCCAGACGCCGACCGACACCGCCGCGATCACCACGACCAGGAACAGGGCCTTGACGACGAACAGCGAGGCGACGATCACCGCGCCGAGGCCGACGCCCACGCCTATCGCGGCCTGGAGGTTGCGGCCGCCGCGCTGTTTGCGCTGCGGCGGCTGAGGCTGCGGATCGGCCTGGGCCACGGGTGTCTCCTGCCCTGGGTGGGACGACGGCACGAGGAAGGGCTGCCCCGCCGCCGGTCCGCCCGGCGGGCCGGGGTGCGGCCCGCCCGCGGGGGCGGGGGGCGGGGTGTCGTCGGTGATCGCGCGCAGCACGACCGTCTCCGACGCACCCGGCTCCGGCGTCCCGGGCTGCTCGTCGCGGAACAGCGGTCCGCTCAGCCGGCCGGACTCCCGGGCCGGCCCCTCGGCGGGGTCGGCCCCGGGCGGGGGCACGGGCTGCGGGCCCGGGTCGGCCGGTACGGGAGGCATGACCTGAGTCTCCTCCGCGTCCGGGTCCCAGTACACCGGGGGCTGCTGGGAGTGACCCGTTCGGTGGCCGGGGTCGTTCGTGCCGTACGGCCCGTACGGCCCGGGCGGGCCGGCCTGCTGCGCCGGGTGCCCGGGTATGCCGCGAGCCTGCGCAGGTGCGGCTGGTGCCTGCGCAGGCTGGTGCGGCCGGTACGGCTGGTACTGCTGGTCGGACGGGCCCCAGTAGCCAGGGGCGTCAGGGGCGTCGTTCATCAGACCTCGAGCAGCTCGGCTTCCTTGTGCTTCAGCAGCTCGTCGACGGAGGCCACGTACTTGGCCGTGGTGTCGTCGAGCTCCTTCTCGGCGCGGCGGCCGTCGTCCTCGCCGACCTCGCCGTCCTTCACCAGCTTGTCGATCGCGTCCTTGGCCTTGCGGCGCACGGCGCGGATCGAGACCTTGGCGTCCTCGCCCTTGCCCCGGGCGATCTTGATGAACTCACGGCGGCGCTCCTCGGTCAGCTCGGGGAGCACGACCCGGATGATGGAACCGTCGTTCGACGGGTTGACGCCCAGGTCGGAGTCACGGATCGCCTGCTCGATGGCCTTCAGCGCGGTCTTGTCGAACGGCGAGACGACCGCCATCCGGGGCTCCGGGACGGAGAAGGACGCCAGCTGGTTGATCGGCGTCACGGCGCCGTAGTACTCCGCGACGATCTTGGCGAACATCGCCGGGTGCGCGCGGCCGGTGCGGATGGCGGCGAAGTCGTCCTTGGCGTGGGCGACGGCCTTCTCCATCTTCTCCTCGGCGTCGAGGAGGGTCTCTTCGATCACTGTGATCTCCCTGTCCGGTTCATCTGCTGTTGTCCCGACCGGAGTCGGCGGCGGGGCCTCGCGGCGGCGGCGCCGTCCGGTGCGGCTGGTTGCTGCTCAGGCCCGGACAGAATCCTGGCTGATGAGTGTGCCGATCTTCTCACTCTTCACCGCCCGCGCGATATTGCCCTCCGCGAGCAGCTCGAAGACCAGCATCGGCAGGTTGTTGTCCTTGCAGAGCGTGATCGCGGTGAGGTCGGCGACCTTGAGATCACGTGCGATGACCTCGGAGTACTCCAGCGCGTCGAACTTGACCGCGTCCGGGTTGGTCCGGGGGTCCGCGTCGTAGACGCCGTCCACCCCGTTCTTGCCCATCAGCAGGATGTCGGCGTGGATCTCCAGGGCGCGCTGCACGGCCGTGGTGTCGGTGGAGAAGTACGGCATGCCCATACCGGCGCCGAAGATCACCACACGGCCCTTCTCCAGGTGCCGGACGGCGCGCAGCGGCAGGTACGGCTCGGCGACCTGGCCCATCGTGATGGCGGTCTGGACCCGGGTCTCGATGCCCTCCTTCACCAGGAAGTCCTGGAGCGCGAGGCAGTTCATCACCGTGCCGAGCATGCCCATGTAGTCCGAGCGGGCCCGGTCCATGCCGCGGACCTGGAGCTCGGCGCCGCGGAAGAAGTTCCCGCCGCCGATCACCACGGCGACCTCGGTGCCCGCGCGGACGACCGTGGCGATCTCGCGGGCGATCGCGTGCACGACGTCCGGATCGACGCCGAGCCCGCCGCCGCCGGCGAAGGCCTCACCGGACAGCTTCAGCAGAACCCGGCGGCGCGTGCCGCCGTGGGTGTCCTGCGCGGTCTCCTGCGTCTCCTGCATGGACTTCTCCTTCTACACCTACTGGTTCACAGGCGCGGACGTGCGGATGACCGGCCTGCGCGTACACGCGAGGAGGCCACTGCCGCGGGAACCGGTTCGGTGTCCTGCACGGCAATGGCCTCCTCGTCGTTCATGCTGCCGACGCGGCTCGCCCATGGACGGATGGCGCTGGGTGAGCCCGTACGGCGCGTTCCCCACCGCCCTGGTCAGCGGGCGGGGGCGGTTTCCAGCCTACGGCCGGAAGCCCGGGTGGAACGTGGCTCAGGCGCCGACGCGGAAGCGGGCGAAGCGCTTGAGGGCGACGCCGTTCTCCTCGAGGACCTTGGCGACGGTCTTCTTGGTGTCCTTCGCGAAGGCCTGCTCCAGGACGGAGTTCTCCTTCACGAAGCCGGTGACGCGGCCCTCGACGATCTTCGGCAGGGCGGCCTCCGGCTTGCCCTCCTCGCGAGCGGTGGCCTCGGCGACGCGGCGCTCGTTCTCCAGGTCCTCGGCCGGGATGTCCTCGCGGGACAGGAACTTCGGCGCGAAGGCGGCGATGTGCTGCGCGACGTCCTTGGCGACCTCGGCGTTCTCCTTGTCCAGCTCGACCAGGACGCCGACGGCCGGCGGCAGGTCGGGGCTGGTCTTGTGCAGGTAGACCGCGACGAAGCCGTCGCCGTCGAACTGCGCGAAGCGGCGGAAGACGATCTTCTCGCCCAGGGTCGCGTTGGCCTCGTCGACGAACTGCTGGACGGTCTTGCCGGCCTCGATCTCGGAGGCGAGGGCGGCGTCCAGGTCGGCCGGGGCGGTGGCGGCGACGTGGGCGGCGATCGCGTCGGCGACCTGGACGAAGTTGTCACCCTTGGCGACGAAGTCGGTCTCGCAGTTCAGCTCGACCAGGACGCCGGACTTCTTGTCCTCGGCGATGAGCGCGGCGACGGCACCGTTGGAGGCGTCGCGGCCCTCGCGCTTGGCAACGCCCTTCTGGCCCTTGATGCGAAGGATCTCGACGGCCTTCTCGACGTTGCCCTCGGCCTCGTCCAGGGCCTTCTTGCAGTCCATCATGCCGGCGCCGGTGAGCTCACGGAGCTTCTTGACGTCCGCGGCGGTGAAGTTCGCCATGGTGTGAATCTCTTCTCGCGTCTCGCGTGTCTGCGTGGGGTAGCACCGGGGCCGGTGGTTCGGCCCAGGCACGGGAGAGAGGGGCACCGACCGGTGTCGTACCGGCGGGTGCCCCTCACCCTTGGTACGTCAGGCCTGCTCGGCCGGAGCCTCGGCCTCGGCGGCGGGCGCCTCGGCGGCGGCGGGGGCCTCCTCGGCCTTCTTCTCACCCTCCAGGAGGTCCTTCTCCCAGTCGGCGAGCGGCTGGTCGGCGCCCGGCTCGGCCTTGACGTCGCCCTTGGCGACACCCGCGCGGGCCTTGAGGCCCTCGGCGACGGCGTCGGCGATCACACGGGTCAGCAGGGTGACGGAGCGGATCGCGTCGTCGTTGCCCGGGATCTTGTAGTCGACCTCGTCGGGGTCGCAGTTGGTGTCGAGGATGGCGACGACCGGGATGTTGAGCTTCCGGGCCTCGCCGACCGCGATGTGCTCCTTCTTGGTGTCCACGATCCAGACGGCGCTGGGAACGCGCTGCATGTCGCGGATACCGCCGAGGGTCTTCTCCAGCTTGTCGTGCTCGCGCTGGAGGACCAGGAGCTCCTTCTTGGTGAGGCCGGAGCCGGCCACGTCCGAGAAGTCCAGCTCGCCGAGCTCCTTGAGGCGCTGCAGGCGCTTGTAGACGGTCGAGAAGTTGGTCAGCATGCCGCCGAGCCAGCGCTGGTTCACGTAGGGCATGCCCACGCGGGTGGCCTGCTCGGCGATGGCCTCCTGGGCCTGCTTCTTCGTGCCGACGAAGAGGACGCTGCCGCCGTGGGCAACGGTCTCCTTGATGAACTCGAAGGCGCGGTCGATGTAGTTCAGCGACTGCAGGAGGTCGATGATGTAGATGCCGTTGCGCTCGGTGATGATGAAGCGCTTCATCTTCGGGTTCCAGCGGCGGGTCTGGTGACCGAAGTGGACGCCGCTCTCCAGCAGCTCCCGCATCGTGACGACGGCCATGGCCGTGCTCCTCAGGTGTTACGCCCGGCTCCGGCGCACGCGTCGCGGTCGGCGCACGGTGGCGCTCCCCGCTCGGCACGTGCGAACGGCCGGGTCAGGCTCGGTTTGTCCGTGGCGGCCAGGTGACAGCCACGCCTGACGCCCCGAACGTGCCGAGCCGCTTCCACCCGGCGGTCCGGGGACCGGCCGGGCTCGGCGGACCGAGCGGCACTCGCACCTGGCGGGGGCGGCGGCGGAGCCGCTTGCGTCCACCGGTGGCGGGGCGTGCGAAGTCGACCCGGCGGACCGGGTCGCGTGTGAAGTGTACGGGAAGCGCCGAGCGCGGGGCGACTCCGCACGGGGCGGGCGGCCGGGGACGCGCCTGGTCCGGAGCGCCCGGACGGCGCCGCCGGGCCCCCGTGAACCCCGCGGAGTACACCCGTTGGAGGGACGTCCGTGATCCACAGGGTGTGGTTGTCCACAGGTTCCGGGGCGGGGGTGGCCGGGCCCGCGCGGGGCGGGGAGCCTCGGCGGCATGACTGCTGCTGCTCGGGTTCCAGCCGGCCCTGCGGGGCCGGGTGCTTCGGACGGTACGGCGGGCGGGCCGGGGGACGGGCCGGGGGACGGCGCGGCGGGCGGGGCGCCGCGGTGCGGCCGGCGGGTGCCGGTGATCGTGCTGGGGGTTCTGGGGGTGGTGTTGGGGGTGGTGGCGGGGGTGCTGCTGCCCGCGGGGTGGGCTGGTGCGGCTGGGCGCGCGGCGGCGGGCGAGGGTGGCCGTGGTGGGCGGGCGTGGCCGGTGGACGGGCCGGACGGCGGGCCGTCCGCCGTGGTCCGCCGCTTCGAGGCGCCGGCGCGGCCGTGGGGTGCGGGGCACCGGGGCGTCGACCTGGCCGCCGCTCCCGGCGCGGAGGTCCGGGCGGCGGCTCCCGGGGTGGTGACGTTCGCCGGGCCGGTGGCGGGGCGGCCGGTGGTCACGGTCACCCTCACGACGGCGGGGGTTCCCCCGGCTTCTGCTGCCTCTGCGGCCTCCGGCGCATCTCCGGCTTCCGGGGCTTCTCCGGCTTCCGCCGCCTCGCCGTTGCGGACCACGTATCTCCCGGTGGCCGGCAGCGTCCCGGTGGGCACCGCCGTGGCCGCGGGCCAGGTGATCGGGCGGCTCGCCGACGGGGCCGGCCACTGCTCCGGCGGCGCCTGCCTGCACTGGGGACTGCTGCGCGGACGGCACTACCTCGATCCGCTGGCCCTGTTCGGCACCGGCCGGGCGCGGCTGCTGCCGCTCGCGGACCCACTCCCCCGGGACCGCGCGCGGCCGATCAGCTCGGTCCGAGACCGTGCAGGGCGAGGGCGACGGCGGCGTCCGCGATCACCTCGGGACTCTCCCCTCGGCCCCCGGCCGCCCGCTGCTCCGACTGGCGCACGGCCGCCTCGACGATGCCCTGCAGCAGCGCGGCGGCCAGCCGGGGCTGTTCGTGGCCGAGGTCCTCCAGGGCCTGGACCACCAGCCCCACCAGGGTCCCGTGCGCCGCCCGGATGCGCTCACGCGCCGCGTCGTCCAGCTCCAGCGCGGAGATCGCGGCGACCGCCCGGTGGCGCGGGTCGGCCGCCAGCGCGAGCTGGCCCCGGACGTAGGCCTCGATCCGCTCGGCGGCGGTGTCCCGGCTCGCCATCCCGGCCTCGATCTCGGCGGCCCAGAGCGGGAAGTCGCTCTCGCAGAGCGCCTCGACCACGGCCGCCCGCGAACGGAAGTACTCGTACACCGAGGACCGCGCCAGCCCCGTGCGCGCCGCGAGCGCGGGGAAGGTCAGGGCTTCCATGCCTCCCTCGGTGAGGAGACTGCGGGCAGCGTCGAGGAGGGCTGCCCGCTGCATCTGACGGTGCTCGGCCACACTGGCTGCTCGGATCTTCGGCACGCACTCCACTGTACGGAGCCCTACATCCCGCCGGTACGGTGCCGCGCGTCCGTGCGATGCGGAGGGATGCGTACCGGGGCGCAGGGCGTGGAACGGGCGTGCGCGGCGCACCCTGCGGCGGGCGACCGCGCCGCCCGCTAGCGGATGTCCGACAGCTTGGCGCGCAACTGGAGCACCGACTTGGTGTGGATCTGGCTGACCCGGCTCTCCGTCACCCCGAGCACCTGGCCGATCTCGGCGAGGGTCAGGCCCTCGTAGTAGTAGAGGGTCACCACGGTCTTCTCCCGTTCGGGGAGCGTGTTCACGGCCTGCGCCAGCAGCCGCCGCAGCTCGCGGTCCTCGGCCACCTCCACCGGGTTGTCGGCACCGTGGTCCTCCAGGGTGTCCATCAGGCTGAGCCGGTCGCCGCCCTCGCCGACGGGGTGCAGCAGTTCGTCGAGCGCCACCACGTTGGCGAGCGAGAGCTGGCTGAAGATGGCGTGCAGGTCCTCGATGGCGATGCCCATCTCGGCCGCCACCTCGGGCTCGCTCGGCGTCCGCCGCAGCCGGGCCTCCAGCGTCGCGTACGTCCGCTCGACCGCCTTCGCCTTCTGCCGCACCGAGCGCGGGATCCAGTCCAGCGCCCGCAGCTCGTCGATGATCGCGCCGCGGATCCGGCTGATGGCGTAGGTCTCGAACTTGATGGCGCGTTCGATGTCGAACTTCTCGATCGCGTCGATCAGCCCGAAGACGCCCGAGGAGACGAAGTCGGCCTGCTCGACGTTGGAGGGCAGGCCGACCCCGACCCGGCCGGCCACGTACTTGACGAGCGGTGAGTAGTGCAGGATCAGCTGCTCCCGCAGCCGCTGGTCGGCCGTCTCCTTGTAGGCGCGCCAGAGCTCTTCGAGCGCCGTGCGCTCGCGCCCGCCCGCCTCCCGGCGGGCGGCCGGCGCCTCGGTCGACGCGAGGGCGGCCGGGTCGGCGGAAGCGCCGGGCGCGTCCGGACGGTCGTCGTGCGCCCCGGGGTGCGCCGGGCGACCGCCCTGCCGTGCGAGGGCCCCCATCCCGCCCGTGGCCTTGGACGGGAACTCGGTCACGGTGCGCCGCTCGGTACGCGGCCCTCCCGAGGACCGGGCGCCACCGGTCACTCGGTGTCCGGGAATGTGTGTGGGCATACGTTGGTCTGCGCCGTTCTGCCGAGTCATGTGCTGATAGGGAAGGCATGGCGAGCGTAGCGTGACCGACTCGCTGCGCAGTGCTACCGCCACTCGGTCGTCCCCCGATCCGGTGGCGTTCGTGTCACCGCCCCGGGGTACCGGGGATCGACGAACCGGAGGCCGGGCCCCGCCGCACCGGGCCGGTCCGTCAATCCCCCTCCCTTCTCGCACTCGTCCGTGTGGTCGTCCCGCAGTGGTCCGTCCGGCCGTGCCCGCGCTGCGCCCGCCCGGACCCGCCGTCACCTCCTCCGCACCAGGCGCCAGTGCGCGCCGTGCCGCTCGACGTGGCCGAGCGAGCCCAGCTCGTAGAGCCGCTGGAGCACCTCGTCCGGCGGGAGCCCGGACTGCCGGGCCAGCCGCTCCACCGGCGCGCCGTCCGGGTCGGCGGGCACCGCTTCCAGGACCCGGGCCGCCGCCGGCTCCAGGAGGTCCCTCGGCAGGACCGGTCCGCCGCGCTGCGGCGCGAGGTCGTCGCCGATCGCGCCGATCAGCTCGACCACCTCGGCGGCGTCGGTGACCACGGTGGCGGCGCCGCTGCGAATCAGGGCGTGCACCCCGGCGGACAGCTCCGAGGTCACCGGGCCCGGCACGCCCATGGTGTGCCGGTTGAGGTCCCGGGCGCGCCTGGCGGTGCTGAGCGCCCCGCTGCGCAGCGCCGCCTCGACCACCACGGTGCCGCGGGTCAGCGCCGCGATCACCCGGTTGCGCAGCACGAACCGGAACCTGGTCGGGTGCTCCCCCGGCGGGAGTTCGCTCAGCAACAGCCCCTGCTCGGCCATCCGGCGGATCAGCCCGGTGTTGCCCCTCGGGTAGGCCACGTCCACTCCGCAGGCGAGGACGCCGACGGTCGGCCCGCCGACCGCCAGGGCGCCCCGGTGGGCGGCCGCGTCGATGCCGTAGGCCCCGCCGGAGACGACCACCCAGCCGCGTTCGGCGAGCTGGGCGGCGAAGTCCCCGGCGACGTGCGCGCCGTACGCCGTGCAGGCCCGGGCGCCCACCATCGCCACCGACCGCAGCGCGAGCAGGCGGAGCGAGCCGGTGCCGACCACCCAGAGGCCGGTGGGTCTGCTCTCGCCGAGGTCGTCCAACTGGCTCGGCCACTCGCTGTCGCCCGGAATGATGAAGCGTCCGCCGGCCGCCCGCACCCGTTCCAGGTCGGCGACCGGGTCGAGGCCGGGCAGCCTGGCCCGGTAGGCCGCCAGCCGGGAGCCGTCCGAACCTGGCCGGCCGGGTGCTGCGCCGTCCTGGATGGCCCGGACGACGTCGAGGGCGTCGGCATGGGCGAGCCAGCGGCCGAGCGCCGCGTCCCCGGGTTCGCCGAGCCGGCTGAGCGCCGCGCGGGCGAGGCGCTCGGGCTCGGGTGCGGGCCGCGGCCGGGGCGCCGGTTCGGCGGACGGGCCGTGACCGGGATCGTTCGTGGTGGGGTTCACGGGCCGGCCTCCTCGGGCTCGGGTCGCGGATCGGCGGTGCGGCGCGCGGAGCGGGCACGGGGGCGGGAGGGTCGGCGCTCGGCCTTGTCGCCGGTTCCGTCGTGGGTGTCCGCACCAGGGGTGTCTCCGGTTCGGCCGCCCGTCCGGTCCCGGGCCGGATCCGGCCGGCCGAGGAAGCGCTCCGTCAGCGGGAGGCCCTGTTCGACCCCGGTGCGCAGCACGAGGGCGGTCCGGAGGTCGCGCTGTTCCGGGCGGTCCCGGCCGGCCAGGTCGGCGACCGTCCAGGCGACCCGCAGCACCCGGTCCAGGCCGCGGGCGGTCAGCAGGCCCCGCTCCAGCTGGCGCGCGGCGTCGTTCAGCGCCCCCGGCGCCAGCTGCCAGCGGGTGCGCAGCTCGTGGCCGGGGACCTCGGCGTTGGTCCGCCACGGCGTGCCGGCCAGCCGGGCCGCCGCGCGCTCGCGGGCCGCCAGCACCCGGGCCGCGACGACCTCGGTGGTCTCCGCCGAGGTGTCGCGCTGCATCAGCTCGGCCCTGGTCACCGGGGCCACCTGGACCTGGAGGTCGACCCGGTCGAGCAGCGGTCCGGACAGCCGCCCCTGGTACCGGCTGACCATCGCGGGCGTGCACTCGCAGCCCTCGCCCCGCCGGGAGTGGCGCCCGCACGGGCAGGGGTTGGCGGCCAGGCAGAGCAGGAACCTGGCCGGCAGCCGCATCGATCCGGCCGACCGGGCGATCACCACCTCGCCCGATTCGAGCGGTTGGCGCAGCGCGTCCAGCACCCGGACGGGGAACTCCGGCGCCTCGTCGAGGAACAGGACGCCCCGGTGGGCCAGCGAGACCGCACCCGGTCTCGGCAGCCCGCTGCCGCCGCCGACGATCGCCGGCATGGTGGTCGAGTGGTGCGGGGCGCAGTAGGGCGCGCGGTCGACCAGCGGCCGCCCGGCCGGGAGCAGCCCCGCCACCGAGTGGACCGCGGTGACCTCCAGGGCCTCCTTCTGGGTGAGCGGCGGGAGCAGCGCCGGCAGCCGCTCCGCCAGCATGGTCTTGCCCGCGCCGGGCGGCCCCTTGAGGTAGAGGTGGTGACCGCCGGCGGCGGCGATCTCCAGCGCCCGGCGGGCCTCGTACTGGCCGGCCACGTCGGCGAGGTCCATCCGGGCGGCCGCCTCGTCGGGCAGGCCGCGCACCCCCGCGCTGGGGAGCATCAGGCCCGCCATCAGCGGGTCGGGGTGCCCGACGGTGCGGTCGGCGGGCTCCTCCGGTTCGGGGGCGCCGGTCAGGACGGCCACCAGCTGACGCAGGCTGCGCACCCCGACGACGGTCACCCCGGGGACCAGCTCGGCCTCGGCGGCGGTCTGTTCGGCGACCACGACGCGCCGGTAGCCGGCGTCGGCGGCGGCCAGCACCGACGGCAGCACCCCGCGCACCGGGCGCACCCGCCCGTCCAGCCCGAGCTCGCCGATGAGCAGCAGGTCGGCGATCGCGCCCGGGTCGAGCCGTTCGGCGGCGGCCAGCACGGCGCAGGCCACCGCGAGGTCGAAGCCGCTGCCGCTCTTGGGCACCGAGGCCGGGCTCAGCCCGACGGTCAGCTTCCGCTGCGGCCAGGCCTCGCCGCTGTTGACGACCGCCGCGCGTACCCGGTCACGGGCCTCGGAGAGCGCCTTGTCGGGCAGGCCGACCAGGGTGAACGCCGCCACCCCGGGCTCCAGGTCGGCCTGGACCTCGACGATCACCCCGTCCACGCCGACCAGGGCCACGGAGCACGTCCGGGCGAAGGCCATCTCAGACCACCCCCCGCAGGTGGTCGACGGAGGCGGCGCCACGGGTCCGGTTGATGACGGCGACCAGGTCGATCCGGACGCCGCCGGGCGGTACCGGCGCCCACGGCGGGTCGGTGCCGGCGGGCCGGTACTCGGCGCCGGCCAGCCGGGCGAAGTGACCGGGCCAGCGCTCGGCCATCCAGCGTTCGGCCAGTCGGCGCAGCCGGTCCGCCTTGCTCGGGCCGATGGCCTCGCTGGGCTGCTGGAAGCTCCGCTCGGAGCGGGTCTTGACCTCGCAGACCGCGACCGTGTCGCCGTCGAGCGCGACGATGTCCAGCTCGCCCTCGACGCAGCGCCAGTTGCGGTCGAGGATGCGCAGCCCGTCCTCGGCGAGGCGGCGGGCCGCGACCTGCTCGCCGTAGCGGCCCAGGCCGGTGTTGGTCGCCCGCTCCGTTCCCGGCGCGGCCGGCGGGGGCGGGCCGCCCTCCGGGGCCCGCGTCGTCCTCCGGCGCGGCTGCCCGGCCTGCCGGGCCTTCGCGGTCTGCTTGCGCGTGGCGCGCTCGATCTCCTGCACGGTGACCACCTCCGCCGGGGAGGTTGCCGTGCGGTCCGGGTACGGACCAGAGAGTTCTTTTTACCTGTGGACAACTCGGACCTGTGGATAACTCCTGTCACCCTCGGGAGTGATTATCCCGGAATACCCGGAATTCCCCTGGACATCCGGGGGCCGGGCGGTCCACCGTCAGTTCCCGAAGCCGGACTCGTCCGAGGGCAGCTCCAGGTCGCTCTTCGCGAGTTCCTCGATGTTCACGTCCTTGAAGGTCAGCACCCGGACCTTGCGGACGAACCGGGCCGGCCGGTACATGTCCCAGACCCACGCATCCGCCATCGACACCTCGAAGAACACCTCGCCCTGCACCGAGTGCACCTGCAGCTCGTAGTCATTGGTGAGGTAGAACCGTCGCTCGGTCTCGATCACGTACTTGAACAGGCCGACGACGTCCCGGTACTCCCGGTAGAGCTTGAGCTCCATCTCGGTCTCGTACTTCTCGAGATCTTCGGCACTCATCCAGGCGTCCCCTCAACTTGTCACGTCCACCCATTGTGGACCACAGCACTCACCCTCAGAGCCTCACCGGAGCGGCCGGCGGCCCCTCGGTCAACAGCCGCTCCAGAAAGTCCACCAGCCCGGCCGGATAGACCGTCTCGGCGGTGGCCCGCAATTCCCCGACCGTCCACCAGCGCGCCGCGAGCAGCTGGGCGTGTTCGTCCTCGCCCATGCCCGAGTGGTCCAGCACGGTCTCGGCCGTGCGGGCCAGGTGGAACCACTGTTCCTGCTGGTAGCGCAGCCCCCGATAGGAGAACGAAGCCTTGCCGTACGCCACCACCGGTCCCAGCTCCACGCCGCGCAAGCCGGTCTCCTCCCGCAGCTCGCGCTCGGCGGCGTCCCGGGTGTCCTCGCCCGGCTCCAAGCCCCCGCCGGGGGTGAACCACCAGGTCACGCCGGGGACCGCCGGGTCCGAGCCGTGGAAGAGCAGCAGCCGGTCCTGGCCGTCGAGCAACAGGATCCGTGAAGCCCTGCGCCGCTGTGCCGCCATGACGAGCCTCCACGCTCCCTTCGTCCGCCCCGGTCGCTCCCCCGATCCTGCCACCCGGCGCGGTCGTCCGGGGCGAGGTTCGGCAGAGCGGTCCCGGCCCGGACCGCGCCGGGCGGGGTCAGGCCGTGCGGCGGCGACGGCGCGCCAGGCCCGCCACTGCGCCCACCGCCGAGGTCACGAGGATCGTCGCCGCGCCTACAACGCTCGCCCAGAACGCGGGCTCCAGCGGTCCCGGGCCCGCCGGCCGCTGCCCGTCGACCGCCTCGAACGCCGAGGTGCCGGCCAGCAGGGCCGTCCGGCCGAGCGGAACCACGGTGGCCTCGACCCGGGCCTCCACCTCGGTGGCCGGGACGGTCCCGCCGTCGGTCTCCAGGTGGACGCGGGAGTCGAGCGAGCCGAGCCGGTTGTCGCCGAGCAGGAACAGCCGGCCCTGCGGCACCTCGACGCTGAAGGCGGCGCCCTGGGCGCCCTGATCCGCGAGGTAGGGCTCGTCCACCGGCTTGCCGTTGACGGTCAGCCGCGCGTCACCGGTGCCGACCGCGACGGTGTCGCCGCCGACCGCGACCACGCGCTTGACCATGAGCCGGCCGCCCCAGAGCTGGTCGCGGAAGACCACCACGTCACCCCGCCGGACGTCCGCGCCGTTGGTCTTCCGGGCCAGGACGGTGTCCCCGGCCATGAGGGTGGGGGCCATCGAGGCGGTCGGGATGCTGTACGGCCGGTACATCGCGGCGATCACCGCGAAGCCGCCGATCAGCAGGACCAGCCCGAGACCGAGCAGCACCCCCTGAGCCACGGCCCCGGGGCCGCGCCGGCGGCGGGGGGCGACCGGAGGACCGCCGGCCGGTCGTTCCACGACACTGCTCATCGACACCGTCCAACCCCTGACCGACCCGGAAACGCGCACGGCGGCGCACCGGCGCCACGGGCGGAGAACCCGGCGGGCCGTGGCACGTCCGAGCAGATTACTCGTCGGTACCACGGCCCGCGCAAGACCCGGGAGCCCCCGGCCGGTGTCAGGACCGCCCGTCGCGGTCCGGCCGGTTCCGCAGTCGGCGGACCAGCGGGAGCAGGGCGACGGCGCCCACGGCACCGGCCGCGGCCGGCACCGCGGGCACGGCCGCCGCCAGACCCTTCTGGTCGAAGGTGTCCGGCACCGACAGCGTCGACCAGTGGTTGACCGGCCAGGCCACCACGAAGGCCCGCCCGATCACGTCGTCCACCGGAACGGTGCCACCGCCCGGCTGGTCCATGTGGAAGCGCGAGTCGAGCGAGTCCGCGCGGTGGTCGCCCATCACCCAGATCCGGCCGTCGGGGACCTTCACCGGACCGAACGGCTTCGTCCCGCACGGGGTGTTGCCGGCGTAGACGTACGGCTCGTCGAGCGCGATCCCGTTGACCTTCACCGGGCCCTCGCCCTCGCACTCGACGGTGTCCCCGCCGACCGCGATGACCCGCTTGATGAGGTCCTTCTCGTTGTCGGAGGGCATCAGGCCGACGAAGCTCAGCACCTCCTGGACGCCCCGGACGAAGGAGTTGCTGCTCTGCTTGGTCGGCTCGTCGCCCAGCCAGCCGCCCGGGTCGTGGAACACCACGACCTCGCCGCGCTCGGGCTCGGAGCCGAACCACGGGGTGAGCTTGTCCACCAGGACCCGGTCACCGACCTGCAGCGTGTTCTGCATCGATTCCGACGGAATGGAGAACGCCTGGACGAAGAAGGTCTTGATCACCAACGCCAGGACGAGGGCGATGCCGATGAGGATCGGCAGTTCCTTCCAGAACGAACGCGGCTTGCGCTCGTTGCGCGGCGGCTGCTCCTCGGCACCGTCCGTGGGCCCTGAGTCTCCCGGGAGGGGCTGCGGGGTGTCACCCGTGCCGTCGCCGTGCCCGTCCGCGGACTGGGCCGCCGCCTCCTCGGCCGGGGCCGAGGACGCCGCCGCCTCCGTGGACCGGGCCGCCCGGCCGCCGGAGCCCTCGGGCTCGCCGGCGCCTGAGCGGGCGCCGATCACCAAATCCCCCACAACGTCTCCTCCCTGCTGTGCGGACGCCCGTGCGTCCGCGCTCACAGTGCCGCACAGCGGGCACCACGCTCCACCACCGGCCGGGCCCGCCAGGTCCGGCCCCGGACGGGTCCGCCTGACACCGGCACAGCCTTCGGACACGACCTCTCGACCCGAGCCGGCCGCATCCAGCACTTCTCTATCACTCCCGGGCATCCGGCTCCCGGTCCCACACGCGCGGTCCGCCCGGCGACCGGCCTGCCCGGGCCTACGACCGGGCCTGTCCCACCCGGCGCCCGATGAGCGGAAGGATGCCCAACACACCCATAACGAGCGGAGGTTCCTCAGGAACCGGCCCGCCGTCCGTCGAATCCGGCGCGGCTCCCCCGCCCGCCGGGGCACGCGCCACCGAGGAGAGTGAAACCGGCACCTCAAGTTGATGAACCCGCCCCGGCGGCCAGGCGATCATGAACGCCCGTCCGAGCACACCGCTCACCGGGATGGTGCCCTGCCCCGGATTTCCCATGTGGAAACGGGAGTCGGCGGACACGTCCCGGTGGTCGCCCATCACCCAGAGCCGCCCCTGCGGCACCTTCACCTTGAACGGCTGCCGGGACGGCGGATTGCCCGACGCCAGGTAGGGCTCGTCCAAGGGCTTGCCGTTGAGGCTGACCCTGCCCTGCTCGTCGCAGCACTCGACGGTGTCGCCGCCGACCCCGATCACCCGCTTGATGAGGTCCTGCTCGCTGTCGGAGGGCAGCAGCCCGACGAAGGTCAGCACCTGCTTGGCCGCGCGCAGGACCGGCCCGTCCGTCGAGGGCCCGTGCGCGCTCTCCAGCCAGCCGCCCGGATCCTTGAACACCACCACCTCGCCGCGCTCCGGCTCGGCACCGAACCAGGGGGTGAGCTTGTCCACCAGCACCCGGTCGCCGACCTGGATGGTCTGCTCCATCGAGCCGGAGGGGATCACGAAGACCTGCACCAGGAAGGTCTTCATCACCAGCGCCACGACCAGCGCCACCACGACGACCAGCGGTATCTCGCGCAGCCGCGAGCGCCTGCGGCGGCGGGCGGCCCGGCGGGCGCTGCGCCGACGCTCGGCGCGCCCGCGCACCACGGGGCCGGGAGCGGAGTCCGGACCGGGGCCGGCGGGACCGGAGGCGGGATCCGGTGCCTCCCCCGCCCCGGCCGGGGGATCGGGAGTGGGATCGGAATCGGGACCGGATACGGGTGCCGGGCCGGCGGTCGGCCCCTCGGAGGTCGGCCCGTCGGCGAGCCGCCCCCTACCTCTGGTCCCCATGGCCACCGGTCCCCCCTGTCCCGGCGAAGGCCGCCGGCCGCTCCACGGTGGCCCAGTGCCCGACCGGGTAGACGACCCAGGCGGCCCGGCCGATCACCTTGGACTCGGGGACGAACCCGCCACCGGGATCGCCGAGGTGGTCACGGGAGTCCCGGGAGGCGCTGCGGTGGTCGCCCATCACGAAGAGCTTGCCGGCCGGTACCACCACGTCGAAGGCCACGGCGGACGGCTCGTCCCCGGGGAAGAGGTAGCCGGACTCGTCGACCGGCACGCCGTTGACGGTGAGCGGGCGGCCCGGTCCGGTGCTGGTGACCCGGTCGCCGCCGACGCCGATCACCCGCTTCACGTAGACCGAGTCACCTGCCGGGACCAGCCCGACGTCGCGGCCGAAGGAACGCAGCGAGGTCCAGAGGCCGTCGCGCTCCAGCGGCTTGCGCAGGAAGGAGCCCGTACCGTCGAACACCACCACGTCGCCGCGCTGCGGATGACCGCCGAAGGCGTAGGACAGCTGGTTGACGACCAGCCGGTCGCCCGGGCGCAGGGTGTTCTCCATCGACCCCGAGGGCACCGAGAACGGGCGTGCCACGAAGGCGTTCACCAGCAGCAGCGCGAGCAGGCAGATCCCGACGAGCAGCAGCAGGTCCCGCGAGCGCGAGCGCCCGCCCGCGAGGTCCTCGGCGGGGTCACCCGCGGAGTCGGCGGCGCTGCCGTCGGCGGCCTCGTCGGCGCCGTCCGGCGGCGGGCACGCGGAATCCTCCGCGGAAACGACCGCGGACCGCGTCGGCGAGTCCGCACCGGTGGGTGCGGGACGGCCGTCGCGGTCCGCGGGTGGTTCGTGCGTGCTCATCGGGGGCTGAGCTTACCGTGCGGCAGCCCGGCCCCCCAGAGCGATCCGATCCCCCGGCAGTGCCGGGGGCCGGTGGATCAGCGGTCGCGCTTCTCCTTGATCTTCGCGGCCTTGCCGCGGAGGTCACGCAGGTAGTACAGCTTGGCGCGGCGGACCGCACCGCGGGTCACGACCTCGATCTTCTCGACGACCGGGGTGTGCACCGGGAAGGTGCGCTCGACACCGACGTTGAAGCTGACCTTGCGAACGGTGAAGGTCTCACCGATGCCGGCGCCGTGACGGCGGATGACGACGCCCTGGAAGACCTGGACACGGGAGCGGTTGCCCTCGATGACCCGGACGTGCACCTTCAGGGTGTCACCGGCGCGGAAGGCCGGGATGTCGCTACGCAGCGAAGCCGCGTCGACAGCAGCGAGCTTGTTGCTCATGTTGCTCTCCATCGCAGGCGCCACGGGCCGCCCACGGAAGTCGTCAGAAATGGGGTCTGCTGCGGGCCGCACCGGCTACCGGCGATCCCCCCGTGGCGGGGGCGCCGAACCACGTGACCCCTACGGGAGGAGCCCAGCGACAGACAGCAGCGGCCTATTCTTCCACACCACCGGCCGCGGACCGAAATCGGCCGAGCTCCTCGTCCCAGGCGAGGCCGAGCACGCCGAGCGCCGCGCGGTCCTTCTTGTCGAAGTCCGCGTGCCGCCAGCGGGCCACCAGGTCCGGCCGGTTGGCCAGGGTGCGGGCGAAGGCCTGCTCGCGGCGCCAGCGGGCGATCCTGCCGTGGTTCCCGCTCAGCAGGACGTCCGGCACCGTACGACCGCGCCACTCGGCGGGCTTGGTGTAGACCGGGCCCTCCAGCAGGTCGGCCATCGCACCGGGCGCGAAGGAGTCGTCCCGGTGGGACTCGGCGTTGCCGAGCACCCCGGGCAGCAGCCGGGCGATCGCCTCGACCATGACCAGCACCGCGACCTCGCCGCCGGCCAGCACGTAGTCACCGATCGACACCTCGACCACCGGCATCCGGGTGGCCGCCTCCTCGATCACCCGCCGGTCGATGCCCTCGTACCGGGCCGGGGTGAACGCCAGCCACGACCGGCCGGCCAGCTCCTGCGCGAGCTCCTGGGTGAACGGCCGGCCGCTGGGGGTGGGCACCACCAGGGTCGGCAGCTCCCCCTCCGGACCGCGGGCGAGCACCGCGTCGAGCGCCTCGCCCCAGGGCTCGGGCTTCATCACCATGCCCGGGCCGCCGCCGTACGGGCTGTCGTCGACGGTCCGGTGCACGTCGTACGTCCAGTCGCGCAGGTCGTGGACGTGCACGTCGAGCTGGCCGCGGGCGCGGGCCTTGCCGACCAGCGAGATGTTCAGCGGCTCCAGGTACTCGGGGAAGATCGACACGACGTCGATCCGCATCCCGTGCCGCTCGGCCTCCCGGGCCTCCGGCGCCTCAGTGACCTCGGAAACCTCTGAGACCTCCAAGACCTCCGAGGCCTCAGGAGCCCCGGCAGCCTCCGGGGCCTGCGGCGCGGCCGGCGTCTCCACGCCCTCCCCGGAGCTCACCGCGACTCCTCCGAGCCCTCGGCCCCGCCCGCCGCCTCCGCCGCCTCCGCCTCCGCGGCGCCCGCGACCTCGGCGCGCTCCGGGTCGATCAGCCCGCCCGGCGGGTCGATGACGGCGCGCTGGTTCTCCAGGTCGATGGTCGGCACGATCTTGGCGACGAAGGGCACCAGCACCTCCGTGCCGTCCGCCTTCTTCACGGTCAGCAGGTCCTGGTAGGGCAGGTGGACCACCTCGGTGAGCTCGCCCACCGGGGTGCCGTCGAGCAGCACCACGTCCAGCCCGATCAGCTGGTGGTCGTAGTACTCCTCCGGGTCCTCCGGGTTCTCCTCCGGGTCGACCTCGGCGATCAGGATCGTGCCGCGCAGCGCCTCGGCGCCGTTGCGGTCCTTGACGCCGGCGAACCGCAGCAGCAGCCGCCCGCTGTGCACCTTGCCGGACTCGACGGTCAGCGGACCGGCCGAGGCCGGGTCGGTCAGCAGGACGGCGCCGGGTCCGAGCCGGAGCTCCGGCTCGTCGGTGCGGACCTCGACGCTGACGTCCCCCCTGATGCCGTGGGCGCGGCCGATCTTGCCGACGACGAGCTGCACGGTGATCGTTCTCCTGGATGAGTGCTGCGGGTGCTCTGGAGTGCTGCGGAAACGCTGCGGAACTGCTGCGGGATGCGAGGGCGCCGGCGAGAACGGCGAAGGCCGGCCGGGACGACATGCGTCCCGGCCGGCCTCGAAAACCCTGACGGCTGAACGAGCAGCCCGGTCAGCGAATGTTGTCCACGTCGACGAGGTCGACCCGGACGTTGCGACCGCCGAGGGCGCCGACCACGGTGCGCAGGGCGCGCGCCGTGCGGCCACCCCGGCCGATCACCTTGCCAAGGTCATCGGGGTGCACCCGCACCTCGATGGTGTTGCCCCGGCGCAGGTTGCGCGAGCGCACCTGCACCTCGTCGGGGTGCTCGACGATGCCCTTCACCAGGTGGTCGAGGGCGTCCTCGATCACGCTCAGGCCTCGGCAGCGGCGTCGGCCTCGGCCTCGGCCTTGTCCGACTTCTTGGCCTTCGGGGTGATGGCGACACCGGTGGTGGCGTCCTCGAAGCCGGCGACGGCCTTGGCGAACAGGTGCGAGAAGTCCTCGACCTTCGGCTCGGCGACCTTCAGCGGCTCCGGAGCCGGCAGGCCCTTGAACTTCTGCCAGTCGCCGGTCAGCTTGAGGATGGCGAGCACCGGCTCGGTCGGCTGGGCGCCGACGGACAGCCAGTACTGGGCGCGGTCGCCGTCGACCTCGATCTTCGAGGGGTTGTAGGTCGGCTGGTAGATGCCGATCTCCTCGATCGCGCGACCGTCACGCTTGGTGCGGGCGTCGGCGACGATGATGCGGTAGTGCGGGGAGCGAATCTTGCCGAGACGCTTCAGCTTGATCTTGACTGCCACGGGAGTGGAATCTCCTGGAGTTGACGTGGGTGAGCGGCCCCGCCCTCGCGTGGGGTTGCGCGGTGGGCCGTTCAAGGGACACGCCAGCCGAAGGAGAGAGGGGTCCTGCCCGGCTGCCGAGTACTCAGCGGTCCATTCTGCCACACGGGCGCCCACCCCCGAAAACAGGTCGACCGGGAGCCCCCGCTCCCGGTCAGCCCAACATGCGCACCTGCGCGGTGCACCTCACTGGCGAATCATCGGTGGATCAGTGGATCAGTGGATCAGTGGTGCCTGGATCGATGCCGCCTGGATCGGCGTGCGTCGACCGTTGACCGATCGCTCCGGCCGGGCCACTGCCCGCACAGCCGCCCGCCGGTTCCCCTCGGTTCCCCGAGCCGTGAGGCTCCCCGAGTCGTGCGACGGGTCGCGAGCCGAGCTACGCGATCTTGAACGGCTGCTGGCACGCACCGCAGACGATGGACGCCTGGGCGAGCACCGACGGAACGACCCGGACGTTGCGCCCGCACCCGCAGACCGCCTTGACCCGGACGCCGCCCCCGGAGGAGCCGTGCCGGGCGGCCGGACCGCGGAAGGCGCGCGAGGCCCCTTCACCGGCCACCGCCTCCTGGTGCGCGCCGAGGGCGCGGTCCAGGCGCTCGATGGTCTCGGCGTACCGCTCGCGGGTCTCCTTGAGCATGGTCACCTGGGAGAAGCCGCTACTGGCGTGCGGCTCGACCGGGTGCGCCAGGCCCAGCTCGGAGGCCAGGAGCAGGAAGCGCCGGTTGTGGTAGCGGCCGGCCCGCGAGGTGTCCCGGATGTCCCGGGCCGCGGCCAGACCATGGGCAGCCTCGTGGAGGAGCCGCTCGAAACCGAGCCGGGTACCACAGGCCGAGGAGGACTCGCCGATCAGCGCCTCGGGCGAGGCGAGGTCGGGGAGGTCCTGGTGGTAGGCCTGGATGTCACTCCAGGCGGCGGCCAGTTCGGCCGCGAGAACGAGGGGCTGTGTCGTGCTCACGCTAGACCAACGATGGAGTAGCAGCCGATGTTCCGCGTGTTCGAGATCCCCGGGAATTCCCAGGAAACTCTCAGGAATGTGTGACCACGCGCGAAATGCGCGTTCCGGATCTGACGCAAGACCAACCCCCTGCAGGTTTGGGCCCGCCGGCTCGGCGGGCGCCTCGTCATTTCCGTCCGGGAGCGGGCTGTCGCCCCCAGGACGTACGGCCCGTGGTCCTGTCGAGTTGACAGGGCCACGGGCCGTACACCGTACCGCTATTCCGTTAATACCGGCAGTTGACCGGCCAGTAGGGATGTCGGCATGTGAGACATGCGCGGAACAACGCCGGTCATCGGACGTCCGAATTTCCCGCCGGACAGGACAACAAGCGTCAGAACGCGGCCCCGGACATCGTTTTCCGGTGACATCCTTCGTGATCGTCCACTATCCGGAGAACGACCGAACGGTCAGTAGGCACGCGCGACGAGCGCGACGTTGCCCTCCTGGTCGTCCGTCTGCGGCACCGAACCGTCGGCGGCCACGATGCAGCGCACCGAGACGCCCTGCTCGGCCAGCTTGGCCTCGCCCTCCGGGCCCAGCTCGGCCCAGGAGATCCGGCCCCAGCCGGTGGCGGCGGCCTCGGCGGCCTCGTCGATGGTCTTCACGTCGACCGTGCGGGCCTCGCGGCGCTCGCGCGACTGACGGAGCAGCAGGGCCTGGTCCTCCTCCAGGATGCCCGGGAGGGTGGCCGCCAGGGAGTCGATCGAGACCGGCTCCTTGCCGCCCGGGATCCGGCGCGCCAGCATCGCGGTGCCGTTCTCCAGGTCGCGCGGGCCGACCTCGATCCGCACCGGCACGCCCTTGAGCTCCCAGTCGACGGCCCGGCGGCCGAACGGGGTGTCCGTGCGGTCGTCGACGACCACGCGGACGCCGGCGGCCTCCAGCGCGGCACCGATCTCACGGACCTTGGCGATCACCGCGTCGTCGCCCTTGATGGCGAGCACGACGGCCTGGACGGCGGCCAGCCGCGGCGGGACGCGCAGGCCGCTGTCGTCGCCGTGGGACATGATCAGGCCGCCGACCATGCGGGTCGAGACGCCCCAGGAGGTCTGCCAGACGTACTCGCGCTCGGCGCCCTGCAGCTGGTAGGTGGTGTTGAACGCCTTGGCGAAGTTCTGGCCCAGCTCGTGGCTGGTGCCCATCTGCAGCGCCTTGCCGTCGCCCATCATGCCTTCGAGCGTGAGGGTGTTGATGGCGCCGGCGAAACGCTCCTTGGCGGTCTTGCGGCCGAGCACGACGTCGATGCCGAGCACGTTGGTCATGAAGTCGCCGTAGACCTGGGTGTGGATCATCGAGGCGTAGTCACGCGCGTCCTCGTACGTGGCGTGGGCGGTGTGGCCCTCCTGCCAGAGGAACTCGGTGGTGCGCAGGAAGACGCGCGGGCGCAGCTCCCAGCGGACCACGTTGGCCCACTGGTTGATCAGCAGGGGCAGGTCGCGGTGGCTCTGCACCCACTTCGAGAAGTACTCGTTGATGATCGTCTCGGAGGTCGGCCGCACCACGACCGGCTCGTCCAGCTGCTTGCCGCCGCCGTGGGTGACCACCGCGAGCTCGGGGGCGAAGCCCTCGACGTGCTCCGCCTCCTTGGTCAGGTAGGACTGCGGGATGAACATCGGGAAGTAGGCGTTCTGGGCGCCGGCCTTCTTGATCCGGGCGTCCATCTCCTGCTGCATCCGCTCCCACAGACCGTAGCCGTACGGTCGGATGACCATGGTGCCGCGCACCGGACCGTTGTCGGCCAGCTCGGCCTTGTTGATGAGGTCCTGGTACCAGCGCGGGAAGTCTTCCGCCTGGGGGGTGAGAACGGGTGCCTTAGCCATGGGCGAATCGTACGGGGAGCAAGCCCCCGACTTCGAATCCGTTCTCCGCGACGACCCGCCCGGGGGCGCACGACCCCGACACGCGCGCACCACCCCGCACCCCTCTGGACGCCGCGCCCGAGCCGCTGTTCGCTGGAGTGGGGGCGGGACGTCGAGGGGGGCCGGAGCAGCACACCGATGGACCGGATGGGAGGCCGCGATGGCTTCAGCGCGGGTGACCGGCACGACCCCAGCACCCCCCGGCACGGAGCGGCCCGCCGCCCGGGCCCGGGACTGGGCGGAGATCCAGGAGCGGATGCTGGTGCCGCTCTACGAGGCCGTCCACGACCGCCTGGAGGTCGGTCCGGCGACGAGCGTGCTGGGCCTGGGCTGCGGCTCCGGCCTCGCCCTGCTGCTGGCCGCCGGCCGGGGCGCGCAGGTGGCCGGGCTGGAGCCCGACGACGACCTGCGCGCCCTGGCCCGGGAGCGCCGGCTGCGGGTCGACGCGGACCGCCGGACGGGGGCGGACGTCGCCCGCTCGGCCTATTCGCTGGTCACCGTTTTCGAGCAGCCCCCGCCGGGCGGCGAACCGCGCCGCCCGGTCGCCGCGGCGGGCCGGCTGGTCCTGCCCGGCGGGCACGTGGTGCTGGCCGCCTGGGGGCCCCGGGAGCGCTGCGAGAGCGCGGCCGTGCTGGACGTCGCCCGGCGGATGGCCCGGCGCAGCCGGGCGCGCGACCCGTTCGAGCTGAGCCCGCCCGGCGCGCTGGAGGACCTGCTCTCCGGGACGGGTCTGCGCCCGGCCGGCGGGGGCCGGGTGGGCTGCCCGTTCGCCTACCCCGATCCGGCGAGCGCGGTGCGCGGACTGCTCTCCACCGGCCTGTACGACGCGGCGGAGGAGTTCTCCGGGCCGGCGCTGGTGGCGAAGGAGCTGGAGGAGGCGCTGCAGCCGTACCTGCGGCCGGACGGCACGGTGCGGATGACGAACGTCTTCCGCTACCTGATCGCCGAACGGCCCCGCTGAGCCCCGCCGGGGTTCAGCGGGCCCCGGCGGGCCCTGCCGGGGTCAGCGGGGCGGACGGTCCGCAGAAGCGGCGCGGTACGACGCGCGGACCGACGCGCGGACCGACGAAGGGGCGCGCACCAGCACGGCGCGCGCCCCTCACCCCAGCCCCCGCTCACCCCGGCCCCCGCTCACGGGTGCTCAGGCCTGGTCGAGCGCCTTCCGGGGCACCCCCGCCGCCCGGTAGGCCTGCTCCTCGTCCAGCGTCTCCGCCTCCAGCAGCGCCGCCGCCAGCGCGTCCAGCCGGGCCCGCTGCTCGGTCAGCAGCCGCACCGCCTCCTCGTAGCACTCCGCGACGATCCGCCGGGCCTCCTCGTCCACCGCGTCCAGCGTGGTCGGCGCCGCGGAGAGCCCGTAGGCGCCCTGCGGGTCGGACGGGACGGCGGTGAGCCGGCCGACCCGCTCGCTCATGCCCCACCGCCCGGCCATGCCGCGGGCGATGTTGGTGACCTGCTCCAGGTCGCTCTCCGCGCCGGTGGTGATGACCCCGTAGACCACCTGCTCGGCGGCCATCCCGCCGAGCGCGCCGATGATCCGGCCGCGCAGGTAGGGCTCGGTGTAGGAGTAGCGGTCGGTCTCCGGGGTGGAGAGGGTGACGCCGAGGGCGCGGCCGCGCGGCACGATGGTGATCTTGCGGACCGGGTCGGCGCCCGGCTGCAGCATGCCCAGCAGGGCGTGGCCGCTCTCGTGGTACGCGGTCCGCTCCCGTTCGGCCTGCGGCATCACCAGCGGCCGGACGGCGCCGAGCTGCACCTTCTCCAGCGCGTCCGAGAGGTCCCGGTCGTTCACCGCGTCCTGGCGGCGCTTGACCGCGAGCAGCGCGGCCTCGTTGACCAGGTTGGCCAGCTCGGCGCCGGTCATCCCGGGGGTGACCTTGGCGAGCCGGTTCAGGTCGGCGTCGCCGGCCAGCGGGACGTCCCGGGAGTGGATGCGCAGGATGGCCGCGCGGCCGTCGCGGTCCGGCGGGCTGACGGTGATCCGCCGGTCGAAGCGGCCGGGGCGCAGCAGCGCCGGGTCGAGCACGTCGGCCCGGTTGGTGGCGGCGATGACGATGACGCCCTCGGAGCCGGTGAAGCCGTCCATCTCGGTCAGGATCTGGTTGAGCGTCTGCTCGCGCTCGTCGTGACCGCCCATGCCGCCGCCGCTGCCGCGCTGGCGGCCGATGGTGTCGATCTCGTCGATGAAGATGATCGCCGGGGCGACCTTGCGGGCCTCGGCGAACAGCTCGCGCACCCGGCTGGCGCCGACGCCGACGATCATCTCGATGAACTCGGAGGCGGAGGCGGAGAAGAACGGCACGTCCGCCTCGCCGGCGACGGCCCGGGCCAGCAGGGTCTTCCCGGTGCCGGGCGGGCCGCTGAGCAGGACGCCGCGCGGCATCTTGGCGCCGAGCCGGCGGTACTGCTGCGGGTTCTTCAGGAAGTCGACGACCTCGGTGAGCTCGGCCTCGACCTCGTCGATGCCGGCCACGTCGGCGAAGGTGGTGCGCCGGCCGGCCTCCGCGGTGACCGGCTTGGGCGGGGCCTTGCGGCCGAGCGCCCCGCCGCCGAGCCCGCCGGCCATCCGCCGGGCGAGCAGCACCCAGATCACGATCAGCAGCAGCATCGGGGCCAGCGAGATGAGCAGGTTGGCGAGGAAGCTGCGCTGCTGGACCACCGGTTCGGCGGTGACCTCGACGCCCTGCTGCTGGAGGGTGGTCCAGAGGTCGTCCCCGGCGAAGACCGGGCGCTGGGTCTCGAACTCGGTGTAGGTCCCCTTGCCGCCGTCCGGTTTCGGCTCGGCGTTCTTGAGGGTGCCCTCGATCGAGTCGCCCTTGGAGTAGATCTTGGTGATGTTGCCCTTGTTCAGCTGGGTGTTGAACTCGGTGTAGGAGATCGTGGTCGCGCCGCCGGGGCCGAAGAAGGACAGCAGCACATCGCTGATCAGGAACACCACGAGGGCGGTGAGGATGAGGCCCGTCCAGCCGCCGGGCATCTTGCGCCGCGGGGGCGGCGGGGGCGGGGCGCCCTCGGACCGCCACGGCTGGTCGGGGGTCTGGCGCGGTGGTACGGGATCAGTCACCCATCGGACAATACGGACATCAGCTCGGCTCCTCCAACCGCAACGCCGCCCCGCCCGTCAGCCCCGCTCCTCCACGGCGGCCGACCCCGGCCACTCCTCGACGGTCAGCGCGAACCGCTCGTGGTCCCGCCAGGCCCCCTGGAGGAACAGCATCCGCGGGGTGAACCCCTCGTGCCGGAAGCCGAGCCGCTTGGCCAGGGCGATCGACCGGTCGTTGTCCGGCTGGACGTTGATCTCCAGCCGGTGCAGGCCGAGCCCGCCCTCCGACCGCGGGGCGAAGCAGCGGTCCAGCACCAGCCGCATGCCCTCGGTCATCCGCCCGGTGCCGGCGAACGGCAGGAAGGAGTCGTAGCCGAGCGCGCCGTTGCAGAACCGGCCCATCACGATGTTGGCCACGTTGACCTTGCCGACCAGCCCGCCGGTCTCCCGGTCGAGGATCAGGAAGGTCCGCAGCGAGGGGCCCTGGCGCGAGATCAGGTCCGCCAGCGCGTCCGGCTCCACCGGGTTCCACCGGCCGATGTGCTCGACGGACCTCCGGACCGCCTCGGCGTACGCCACCTCGTCCCCGGACCTCGGGGCCCTGATCGTCACTCGCATCGGACCATCATCGCGGACGGCCACCGGGCAGGCGAACGGCCCTCCGCCCGGGGGAACCGGGCGGAGGGCCGTTCAATGGCGCCTCCCCGTGCGCGCCGGACCGGCGCGCACCGGACTACAGCAGGTCCTTGAACTCCTTGGGCAGCTCGAAGTCGGCCGGGCCCTTGCCCGCGCCGAGGCCGAACGCGCCGCCCTCGGCGGGCGGCTGGCCGGGGCCGAGCGCGCGGCGCTCGGCGGCCGCGGCCTCCTCCTGCGCGCGCTTCAGCGGGTTGCCGCTCTTGCGCTTGCCCTTGGCGACCGGGGCCTTCTTGGCGGACTTCTTGCCGCCGCCGCCCATGCCGGGGATGCCCGGCATCCCGGGCACGCCCTTGCCGGAGGCCATCGCGGACATCATCTTGCGGGCCTCGAAGAACCGCTCGACCAGGTTCTTCACCTCGCCGACCTGGACGCCCGAACCCTTGGCGATGCGGGCCCGGCGCGAGCCGTTGATCAGCTCCGGCTCGGCGCGCTCGGTCGGGGTCATCGACTTGATGATCGCGCCGACGCGGTTGACGTCCTTGTCGTCGATGTTGTTGATCTGCTCGCGGATCTGGCCCATCCCCGGCAGCATGCCCAGCAGCTTGGAGATCGAGCCCATCTTCTGGACCTGCTCCAGCTGGGACAGGAAGTCGTCCAGGGTGAACTGCTTCGGGCCGCCGCGCAGCTTGGCGGCGATCTTCTCGGCCTCGGCCTGCGAGAAGGTCTGCTCGGCCTTCTCGATCAGCGAGAGGACGTCACCCATGCCCAGGATGCGCGAGGCCATCCGGTCCGGGTGGAAGGCGTCGAAGTCGTCGACCTTCTCGCCGTTGGAGGCGAACATGATCTGCCGGCCGGTGACGTGCGCGACCGACAGGGCGGCACCGCCGCGGGCGTCGCCGTCGAGCTTGGAGAGCACCACGCCGGTGAAGTCGACGCCTTCGAGGAAGGCCTGCGCGGTGGTGACCGCGTCCTGGCCGATCATCGCGTCGACGACGAACAGGACCTCGTCCGGGTCGACGGCGGCCCGGATGTCGGCGGCCTGCTGCATCAGCTCGGCGTCGATGCCGAGGCGGCCGGCGGTGTCGACGATGACGACGTCGTGCTGCTTCTGCTTGGCGTACTCGATCGAGTCCCGGGCCACCTGGACCGGGTCGCCGACGCCGTTGCCCGGCTGGGGCCCGTAGAACGCGACGCCCGCGCGGTCGGCGACGACCTGCAGCTGGTTGACGGCGTTGGGGCGCTGGAGGTCGCAGGCGACCAGCAGCGGGGTGTGCTTCTGCTGCTTCAGCCAGTGGCCGAGCTTGCCGGCGAGGGTGGTCTTACCGGCACCCTGCAGACCGGCGAGCATGATCACCGTCGGGCCGTTCTTGGCGAACCGCACCCGTCGGGTCTCGCCGCCGAGGATGGCGATGAGCTCCTCGTTGACGATCTTGATGATCTGCTGGGCCGGGTTCAGCGCGCCGGAGACCTCGGCGCCGAGCGCACGCTCCTTCACCTGCTTGATGAAGGCCCGGACGACCGGCAGCGCGACGTCCGCCTCCAACAGCGCGATGCGGATCTCGCGGGCGGTGGCGTCGATGTCCGCCTCGCTCAGGCGGCCCTTGCCCCGGAGGTTCTTGAACGTCGCTGCGAGGCGATCGGAAAGGGTGTCGAACACGTCGTCGCGGGTCCTCTGCGGCATCGGTGTGAGTACGGTCGTCGCCCCCAAGGGTATCCGGCCGCCCCGGGGACGGTCTCCACCCGGGTTCGACCGGACCTCGACGGGTTCCGGGAACGGCCCCGCGACGGCCCTGCGGGCGGCCCCGCGGCAGCCCCGCGGCAGCCCGGAGGGCGCCTCGCCGGACGGCCCGGCGGACGCCTCGGCCGACGGCCTCAGCCCAGCGCCGCCCGGACCGCCGCCGCCACCTCCCCGGCCCGCCGCGCACCGAGCGGACGCCCCGCCCCGTCGGTCAGGTAGAAGGCGTCCACGGCGTCCGCGCCGAGCGTCGAGACGTGCGCGGTCCGCACCCGCACCCCCGCGCCGTCCAGCGCCCGGCCGATCCGGTGCAGCAGCCCGGGGGCGTCGTGCGCGCGCACCTCCAGCACCGTCGCGCTCGCCGAGGCCACCGGCGGCGCCACCGCGACCACCGGCGGCGGGGCGGGGACCCCGCGCCGGCGCGGCGCCGCGGCGTCCCGCTCGGCCAGCCGGCGGGCGACGTCCAGCGAGCCGTCCAGCGCCCGGCGCAGGTCCGCCCGGAGCCGGGCCGCCTCCGGCAGCTCCCCGAACGCCGCGGCCACCCGCCAGGAGAGCACCAGCACCGGCCCGGCGCCGACCGGGTCCAGCTCGCGCAGGTGCGCCGAGCGGACCGCCAGCCGGTGCAGGGCCAGCACCCCGGCGACGGTGCCCAGCAGGCCCGGCCGGTCCGGGACGGCCAGCAGCAGCCGCGCGCCCATCGGCCCGGCGCCGTCGCCGTCGGCCCGGGGCGCGGCGGCCGACAGCGACAGCGCCGGTCCGCCGGTCCTGGCCGCCTCCACCGCCAGCCGTTCCTGCTCGGCCGTCGGCCCGGCCTCGACCGGACCGGGCCACCCGCCGCCCGCCCCGCTCAGCCGGGCGGCGGCCCGGGCGGTCAGGCCGTCCACCAGCGAGGCCCGCCAGGCGCTCCACGCGGCCGGACCGGTGGCCAGCGCGTCCGCCTCGGTCAGCGCCCGCAGCAGCTCCAGGCGCGCCGCCGTGCCGACCGCCCCGGTGACGGCCTCCACGGTGGCCGGGTCGTCCGGGTCCCGCCGGGTCGCGGTCTCCACCAGGGTCAGGTGGTGGCGCACCAGCACCGCCAGGGTCTCCACCGACTCCGGATCGAAGCCCATCCGGGCGGCCAGACCCCGGACGAGCGCCTCGCCCGCCTCGCTGTGGTCGCCCGGCCGCCCCTTGCCGAGGTCGTGCAGCAGGGCGGCGACCAGCAGGAGGTCCGGCCGCGCCACCCGGCGGGTCATCGCGGCGGCCCGCACCGCGGTCTCCACCAGGTGCCGGTCCACCGTCCAGCGGTGCACCGCGTTGCGCTGGGGCCGGCAGCGCACCCACTCCCAGTCCGGCAGCAGCCGGGTGACCAGCCCCTGCGCCTCCAGCGCCTCCCAGACCGGCAGGCAGGCCTCGCCCGCGCCGAGCAGGGTGACCAGCTGCTCGCGCGCCTCGTCCGGCCAGGGCACCGGCAGCGGCCGGCACTCCGCCGCCAGCCGGCGCACCGTCGCGTACGCGAGGGGCAGGCCGTTCTGCGCGGCGGCGGCCGCGGCGCGCAGCGGCAGCACCGGATCCGCGGCCGGGCGGGCGCCCAGCGCGAGGACCGCCTCGCCGTCCTGCTCGACCACGCCCTCGGCGAGCGGCCGGCGCTCCACCGCGCCCCGGGCCGCCGCGCCGCGCCCGGCGGCGGTGAACGGGGCGAACGGGACGCGCCGGGGCGGGCGCCGGCCCCGGCCCGAGCGGGCGGCCAGCACCCGCTCCACCGACCGCCAGGCGACGTCGGAGGCGTAGGCGACGGTCCGCGCCGCCTCGTAGACCCGGCGCAGCAGGGCGTCGGCGTCCGGCACGCCCAGCCGCGCGGCGACCTGGTCCTGGTCCTGCAGCGCGAGCCGCTCGGTGGCCCGGCCGGTCACCAGGTGGACGGCGTCGCGGACGTCCGCCAGCCGGAGCGCGGCGGCGTCCAGCCCCTCCCGGGGTGCGTCGGCCAGCCAGCTCGCGGCGACCGCGCGCAGCGCGACGACGTCCCGCAGTCCGCCGCGGGCCTCCTTGAGGTCGGGCTCCAGCAGGAAGGACAGCTCGCCGTGCCGCTCGGCCCGCTCCCGGCCCAGCTCGCGCAGCTCGGGCAGCCGGCGCGCGGCGCCCGCCCGCCAGTCGGCGAGGACGGCGGAGCGCAGCGCGGCGGTGAGCGCCGGGTCGCCGGCCACGTGCCGGGCGTCCAGCAGGCCGAGCTGCGCCTTCAGGTCGGCGGCGGCCACCGCCCGGGCCTCGGCCGGGGTGCGGACCGCGTGGTCGAGCGGGACCCCGGAGTCCCACACCGGGTACCAGAGGCGCTCGGGCAGGGCGGCGTCCAGCCGGCCCTCGTGCAGCAGCAGGACGTCGAGGTCGCTGCGCGGGGAGAGCTCGCCGCGCCCGTAGCCGCCGACCGCGACCACGGCGGCCCCGGCGGGGGCGCCGGCCGCCGCGAACAGGCCGGCCAGCCAGTCGTCGGTGAGCGCGGACAGGGCGGTGCGCCGCTCCCGGCCGCCGGGGCCGGGAGCGGCGAGCAGCCGGGCCCGGTCGGCGGCGTGGCCGTCGGGACCGGGGCCCGGGGCGGCGTCGGGGGCGGTGGCCATCCGGTCGGGCCCTCAGAGGGCGTCGGGGCCGCGTTCGCCCGTGCGGACCCGGACGGCCGTCTCGACCGGGACCGCCCACACCTTGCCGTCGCCGATCTTGCCGGTCCGGGCCGCGTTGACCAGGACGTCGATCAGCGGCTCGGCGTCCTCGTCCTCGACCAGGACCTCGACTCTGACCTTGGGCACCAGGTCCACGGTGTACTCCGCGCCCCGGTAGACCTCGGTGTGACCGCGCTGGCGGCCGTAGCCGCTGGCCTCGGAGACGGTCAGGCCGTGCACGCCGAAGGCCTGCAGGGCGGCCTTCACCTCGTCCAGGCGGTAGGGCTTGATGACGGCGGTGATGAGCTTCATCGGGCGTCCACCTCGGTCTTCTCGATGCTGTCGGGTGCGGTTGCGGCTGGGGCCGCGGTCGCGGTCCTGGCTGCGGTCGCGGTCGCCGGGGCGGGTGCGGTCGCGGCCGCCGCGGCGACCGGCACCGCGGCCGGGGCGGCCGTGCGGCCGAGGCCCGACCCCAGCGCGCCGAAGTCGTACGCGGACTCGGCGTGCTCGGCCTGGTCGATACCGGCCAGCTCGACCTCCTCGGCGACCCGGAACCCGATCACCCGGTCGACCGCCTTGGCCAGCAGCCAGGAGAGCACGAAGGAGTAGGCGCCGACCACCGCCACGCCCATCGCCTGCTTGCCCAGCTGCGCCGCCCCGCCGCCGTAGAACAGCCCCTTGGCGCTCTGGCCGACCGTCCCGGTGGCGAACAGGCCGACCAGCAGCGAGCCGATCGCCCCGCCGAGGGCGTGCACGCCGACCACGTCGAGCGAGTCGTCGAAGCCCCAGCGGTACTTCAGGCCGATCGCGGCCGAACAGGCGGCACCGGCGACCAGGCCGATCGCCACCGCGCCGAGCGGGGAGACCGAGCCGCAGGCCGGGGTGATCGCCACAAGGCCCGCCACCGCGCCGGAGGCGGCGCCCAGCGTGGTGAACGCGCCGTGCCGCAGCTTCTCGTAGAGCAGCCAGCCGACCAGCGCGGCACCGGTGGCGACCTGGGTGTTGAGCAGGGCCGTCGCCGCCACGCCGTTGGCGGCCAGCGCCGAGCCGGCGTTGAAGCCGAACCAGCCGAACCAGAGCAGCCCGGAGCCGAGCATCACCAGCGGCAGCGAGTGCGGGCGCATCGGATCCTTGCGGAAGCCGATCCGCTTGCCGAGCACCAGGCAGAGCGCCAGGCCCGCGACCCCGGCGTTGATGTGGACGGCCGTCCCGCCGGCGAAGTCGATCACCCCGCTGCGGTCGCCGAGCCAGCCGCCGTGCCCGCCGTCGAAGAAGAACACCCAGTGGGCGACCGGGAAGTACACCACGGTCACCCAGAGCGCCACGAACAGGCCCCAGGCCGCGAACTTCGCGCGGTCCGCGATCGCGCCGCTGATCAGCGCCGGGGTGATGACCGCGAACATCAGCTGGAAGGCGGAGAACGCCGTCACCGGGATCGTCCCGGTGAGGTCGGCCACGCCGACGCCGCGCATCCCGAGGAAGTCCAGGTTGCCGATCAGTCCGGCGCCCGCGTCGGGACCGAAGCTGAGCGAGTAGCCGTAGAGGACCCACAGCACGCTGACGATGCCCAGCGACAGGAAGCTCATCGCCAGCATGTTCAGGATGCTCTTGGCCCGGACCATCCCCCCGTAGAAGAAGGCCAGCCCCGGGGTCATCACCATGACCAGGGCCGCACAGATGAGTACGAAGGCGGTGTCACCCGCGCTGAAGCCGTCCGGCATCGGCGTCTCCTCCTGACTGGAAGCCGATCCGACCCGGGTCCCTGTCCCGTGGCCCGGGGCGTCGGCGTTGAGCAGGAGCGTGCCGAAGGCTGGTTTCGGCCGATGCGGCCGGGTGTTTCACCGCCGTGACGAGGGCGACCGCGGGGTTACGCCCGCGTGAACGCGGCACCGGCCGTGCCGTCGGCGGACGGCACGGCCGGTGAGGGGGTCACGGTGGCGGCTCAGACCACCGAGACGTATTCGGGGATGTCCTGGACCACCCGCTCCTTGAGCCGGCTGACCGCGTCGACGCCCTTGAACCGGGAGACGGCGGCCTCGGTGGTCTTGCGGACCCGCGAGTTGAGCCGCTCGGAGCGGACCTTGGTGGCGATGTCCACGGCCTGCTCGGCGAAGACCGCCGCCTCCTCCGGCTCCCGCTGCAGCAGGTGCACGCTGGCCATGCCGACCAGGTTGAAGGCGTAGGAGCGGACGTGGTCGCCGTCCTGCCGGAACAGGTCGACCGCGCGCTCCATCACGGGCGCCGACATCGAGGCGTACAGCTCGGCGTTGTCCGAGTGGTAGGCGAGGTCGCGGAAGGAGTGCGCGTTCTCCGCGTTCAGCTCGGCCGGGGAGAAGAACTTCAGCCAGTCCGGGTCGCCGTCGCCCTCGCGGATGTCGGTGAAGGTGTCCTCGGCCAGCCGGATCGCCCGGGCGCACCGGTTCACCTCGCCGATCGTGGCGTACGCGCGCGCCTCCATCGCGTACAGCAGGGACTGCTGGCGCGGGGTGGCGGTGTCGCGGCTGCCGTACTGGGCGAGGTGGATCAGCTCCAGCGCGTCCTCGCCCCGGTTGAGGTGGATCATCTGCCGGCTCATGTCGGTCAGGATCAGCGCGCCGAACGGACGGTCCCCGGCCTCCTTGGCGGCGTGCAGCGCCAGTACGTAGTACTTCTGCGCGCTGGGGTGCATGCCGACGTCGTAGGACATCCAGCCGGCCAGGTGGGCCAGCTCGGCGGTGAGCCGGAACAGCCGCTTGGTGGTCTGCTCGGGGTAGGTCTCCTGGAGCAGGTCGGTGACCTCGTGGAGCTGGCCCACGACGGCCTTGCGGCGCAGCCCGCCGCCGTTCTGGGCGTCCCACTGCCGGAACATGACGGTGGTCTGCTCCAGCAGTTCCAGCTCGGGCTCGGAGAGCCGGCCGGTGAACGGCTCTCCGCCGTTGGCGGCGGTCAGGATCGGGGTCGGGGCGCCGTTCGGGCCGGGCGCCAGCCAGCGCTGCATCGGCTCGATCAGCGCGGCACCGGCGGTCAGGGCGAGCGAGGTGCCCAGGAAGCCGCGCCGGTTGAGCATGAGGTCGCTGCGCGAGTAGTCACTGATCAGCTGGACGGTCTGCGGCGCGCTCCAGGGCAGGTCGACGCCGCCGCCGACGGTGGAGACCGGCACGGCGGCGCGCAGCCCGAGGTCCTCGATGGAGACCACCGACCCGAAGCGCTCGGAGAACAGCTCGGACATGATCTTCGGAATAGGCTCGCGCGGCTGCTCGCCGTCGAGCCATCGTCGCACCCGCGAGGTGTCCGTGGAGACGTGGTGGGCCCCGATCTGCCGGGCCCGGCGGTTGACCTGACGGGCCAACTCCCCCTTGGACCAGCCGCTGCGGGCGAACCACGTGGTCAGCTTCTCGTTGGGTTGCTTCTCTGCCATGGGTCCGTCCCCATCCCGCCCGGGCCCCGGGGCCCCGATCGTGATCGCCCGACGGTTGCGGGCTCTTGCCAGACGTGTCGTACCGGACTGCGGCGCCACAGCCGCAGACGAACCGTCAGTTCCCCAACTCCCGGCCCGCCATGGCCCGGAGCGGACTCCCCGACGAGGTCCGTGTGCTGAACGTAACGCCCCGCGCACCGCCCCGGGGAGCGGCCCTGGCGAAACGCCACCTTTCGCCACCCCCAGGAGTGAACCGAAGCGTGCCGGCAGGCGGTTCACTAGGAAGTCCCGGCGGTCCGGCATATGCGGGCCGCCAAGTCCCCGACAGCACCCGGCTCTTCAGGCGAACCGCCGCCGCCACGGGCGGACTTCGCACCCGCACCGACCGACGGCCCTCCCGCGCACCGACGATCCGGCATCGGCACCGCCGACCACAAGGCGGCGCACGAGGCGCATCAGGGCAACTGGCGCACACCGCGCGCTGTGCGCCGCCACCGCACCACGCACCACGCACAGGAAAAACAACACACAGTCACCGTCCCGTAACCATCGGCAACGAGATCCTGTTGGGGGAGGCATGGACAACCTGTTCGGCGTACTTCGACTGGGGCACCTGCGGCTGGCACCGCTGGGCGCGCGCCACCGCACCCGCGCCACCGCGAGCCAGGCGGCCGCGGAGTACACCGGCCGGTGGGGCTGGTCCGTCGTCGTCGGCGAGCCGGCCCGCACCACCGCCGCCCCGCGCCGCTGCCACTGCGGTGCGCCGCGCTGCGCCGCGCCCGGGCTGCACCCCGTCCCCGGTGCCGGGCCGGCCGCCCGCCCCGGCACCGACGTCTCGGTGCTGTTCCCCACCGGCCGCGCCTTCGACGTCCTCGACGTGCCCGAGCAGGCCGGCCTGCAGGCACTGGTCCGGCTGGAGCGGATGGGCACCCAGGTGGGCCCGGTGCTCGCCGCGCCCACCGGGCGGCTGCAGTTCCTGGTCGCGCCCGGCACCGCCCGCCGGCTGCCCGACCTGCTCTACCGGATGGGCTGGGACGACGCCGCGCTCGACCTCACCTGCCACGGCGAGGGCAGCTTCGTCGCCGCGCCGCCCACCGTGCTCCCCGGCCTCGGCCCGGTCCGCTGGCTGCGCCGCCCGACCCGCGACAACGCCGGCTGCCCGCCGGAGGCCCGGCTGCTGCTCGGCACCCTCGCCTACGCCTGCCACCGCGGCCGCGAGCGCACCCGCGAACCCGCCTGGATCGCCTGACGGCGGCGCGCCCACGCGCCTGCGGCGGGGTGGTCCCCGCCGAACGCCGAAGGGCCCGCCCCCGGGGGAGCGGACCCTTCACCGGTGGGGCCGGACGGTGCTCAGTCCCCGATCAGCGCGTCCACGAACGCGCCCGGCTCGAACGGCGCCAGGTCGTCGGCGCCCTCGCCGAGACCGATCAGCTTGACCGGCACGCCCAGTTCGCGCTGGACCGCCACCACGATGCCGCCCTTCGCGGTGCCGTCCAGCTTGGTCAGCACGATGCCGGTGATGTCGACCACCTCGGCGAAGACCCGGGCCTGGATCAGCCCGTTCTGGCCGGTGGTGGCGTCCAGCACCAGCAGCACCTCGTCGACCGGACCGTGCTTCTCCACGACCCGCTTGACCTTGCCCAGCTCGTCCATCAGGCCGGTCTTGGTGTGCAGGCGCCCGGCGGTGTCCACCAGCACGGTGTCCGCGCCCTCGGCGATGCCCTCCTTGACCGCGTCGAAGGCGATCGACGCCGGGTCGCCGCCCTCCGGCCCGCGCACGGTGCGCGCGCCGACCCGCTCGCCCCAGGTCTGCAGCTGGTCGGCGGCGGCGGCGCGGAAGGTGTCGGCCGCGCCGAGCACCACCTTGCGGCCGTCGGCGACCAGGACCCTGGCCAGCTTGCCGGTGGTGGTGGTCTTGCCGACGCCGTTGACGCCGACGACCAGGACGACCGCGGGGCCCTCCTCGTGCTTGGTGGAGCGCACGGTGCGGTCGGAGTCCTTGCCGATCAGCTCGACGAGCTCCTCGCGCAGCAGGCCGCGCAGCTCGTCCGGGGTGCGGGTGCCGAGCACCTTGACCCGGGTGCGCAGCCGCTCGACCAGCTCCTGGGTGGGGGCCACGCCGACGTCGGCGGTCAGCAGGGTCTCCTCGATCTCCTCCCAGGTGTCCTCGTCGAGGTGCTCGCGGGAGAGCAGCGAGAGCAGGCCCTTCCCGAGCGAGTTCTGCGAGCGGGAGAGCCGCGAACGCAGCCGGACCAGGCGGCCGGCGGTGGGCTCGGGGACCTCGATGGCCGGGGCTTCCCCGACCGCCTCGGGGGCGGCCTCGGCCTCGGCCTCCGCCTCGGGGGCCGCCTCGGCCTCGGCCTCGGGGAGCCGGACCTCCTCGACGGTGCGGCGCGGTTCCTCGGTCGGCGGCGCGGCCTCCTCGCCGACGGCGGGCTCGCGCGGGGTCGGGGGCGCCGTGATGACCGGCGCCTGCGACTTCGGGGGCAGCTGCTGGCGTCGTCTGCCGGAAACGACGAGTCCGGCGATCGCGCCTACGGCGACCACCGCGATGACTACGGCAAGAATCACGTATTCCATAACCCCCCCAGTATCCGCGACAGCGGTCCCCGTGGACCGCAGCCGGTGGAGTGGATCACCGGCGTTCCCGGTGTTCCTCCCGCAGCCGCTGGCTGATCACCTGCGAGATGCCGTCGCCCTTCATGGTCACCCCGTACAGGGCGTCGGCGGACTCCATGGTCAGCTTCTGGTGGGTGATCACGATCAGCTGGGAGCTCTCCCGCAGCTCCTCCATGATCGCGATCAGCCGGCGCAGGTTGGTCTCGTCCAGCGCCGCCTCGACCTCGTCCATGACGTAGAACGGGCTGGGCCTGGCCTTGAAGATCGAGACCAGCAGCGCCACCGCGGTCAGCGAGCGCTCCCCGCCGGAGAGCAGCGACAGCCGCTTGACCTTCTTGCCGGGCGGGCGGGCCTCCACCTCGACGCCGGTGGTCAGCATGGACTCCGGGTCGGTGAGCACCAGTCGGCCCTCGCCCCCCGGGAACAGCCGGGCGAACACGCCCTCGAACTGCGCGGCGGTGTCGTGGTAGGCGGCGGTGAACAGCTGCTCGACCCGCTGGTCGACGTCCTTGACGATGTCGAGCAGGTCGCGCCGGCTGCGCTTGAGGTCGTCCAGCTGCTCGCCGAGGAAGGTGTGGCGCTCCTCCAGGGCCGCGAACTCCTCCAGCGCCAGCGGGTTGACCTTGCCCAGCTGCTGGTACGCCCGCTCGGCCGCGCGCAGCCGCTTCTCCTGCTCGGCGCGGACGTACGGGCGCGGCTCGCCCGGCTCCCGGCCCTCCTCCGGCGTGGACGGCGGGACGGGCCGGTCCGGCCCGTAGGAGGCCAGCAGCTCGGAGCCCTCGATGCCGAACTCCTCCAGTGCCCGGCCCTCCAGCTGTTCGATCCGCAGCCGTTTCTCGGCCCGCAGCACCTCGTCGCGGTGGCCCGCGTCGACCAGCTTGTCGAGCTCGTCCTTGAGGCCGCGCCCGTGCTCGCGGTGCTCCTTCAGCTCCGCCTCGCGCGCCGCCCGGGCCTGTTCGACGGCGGCCCGCCCGGCGTCCGCGCGGGCCAGGCACCCCTCCCGGACGGCGTGCCGGTGCCGGGCGCCGGCGGCGAGGGCGCCCGCGACGGCGGCGTCGTGCTCCGCGCGCCGGCGGCGCTCGGCGGCCCGGGCC
>NZ_JBHYUU010000032.1:0-3321 GCF_042749955.1 Kitasatospora sp. NPDC059462
GCGGGTGCTCGGCGTGGCGGTGGCGGTCGGGGCCCCCCCCCGCCGCGCGGGGCCGGCCGCGCGCTCGGCGGCGGCCGGTGCTCCTCGGGGGCGCTCCTCGACGAGCGCTCCTCGGTGGGCGCTACTTCGTGAGCGCCTCGACGCCCGCCTGCGCGAACTGCTCGTCCTGGTCGCCGCTGGGCGCGCCCGCGACGCCGATGGCCGCCACCGGCGCGCCCTTGGACTGCACCGGGGCGCCGCCGGCCAGGAACAGGGTGTTCGGGATGTCCTTGAGGTTCGGGGCCTGCGCGAGGCGCTTGGCGAGCTCCGAGGTGGGCGCGTTCCAGGAGACCGCCGTGAACGCCTTGCGCACCGCCGACTCCGGCGACTGCGGGCCGGCGCCGTCGCCCTTGAGCAGCACCCGGGTGACGCCGTCGCGGTCGACGACCGCCACCGAGACGCGCTGACCGTCCTTGGCGGCCGCGTCCAGGGTGGCCTGGGCGGCCTTGGTGGCGGCCTCGATGGTCAGCCCGGTGGTCTGGGCGAGGTTCTTGTTCTGGGCGTCGGTCTTGACCGCGGCGGCGACGGCCGGGGTGTCGGTGGCCTCGGCGCTGGCCGAGACGGCACCGACGGTGGCGGCGGCCAGTGCGGCGGCGGCGACGGTACCGGTCAGCACCTTGGCGCGAACGGAGGTCTTCTTCATGGTCCGGCTCCTCGTCGGATGGCGGTGGTGGGGACGGATCCGATCCTCCGTTCCGGGCCCGGCCCGCCACATCGGCGGTCCGGACACCGCGCCCGGGCATGATGGACGACGGACCCGTCAGCCGATCGGTTGATGCGGCCCCGGACCGGACGGGTCACCATCGAAGGATCGCCGCAGCCGGGACGGTGCGGACGGACCGAACGGCCCGGACGGACCGGACGACCGGACGACCGGACGACCGGACGGCCCGAACGACCGAACGGAACGGACAGAGCGAGGAGCGGCCCGTGCACCACCCCGGCCCCTCCCCCGTCGGGCCCGCTGCCCCCGCCGCCCCGGCCTCCCCCGACCCGGACGCCGGCCGGCTCGCCGTGCTGCTCGACTCCGCCTTCCTCCTGCTGCTCGCCACCTCGCTCAGCCGCTTCCTCACCCACCACCCCGGCAACCCGCGCATCCCCTGGGTGCTCGGCCTGAGCATCGCCCTGGCCGTCGTCCAGCCGGTCGGCTCCTGGCTCGCCCACCGCCGTCCGCCCGCCCCCGGGCAGCGCCGCCACCCCTGGCCGCTGGCCGTGGTGACGGTGCTCTGGGTCGTCCTGGTGCTGATCGCCCCGAGCTTCTCCTGGTGCGCCGTCCCGCTGGTCTACACGGCCCTGCGGACGCTGCCCACGCCGGCGGCGATCCCGCTGGTCGCGGCGCTCACCCTGCTGGTGGTCGTCGGCGAGGTCCGGCTGCCGGGACCGCTGGACGCCAACCTCGTCCTGCTGCCGCCCGCCGTCGCCGCGCTGGCCACCGGCGTCTTCCTGTACATGGAGCGCCAGGCCGAACGGCAGCGCGCGCTGATCACCGACCTGGTCCGCACCCGGCGCGAACTCGCCGCCACCGAGCGGCGGGAGGGGACGCTCGCCGAGCGCGAACGGCTGGCGATGGAGATCCACGACACCCTCGCCCAGGGCCTGTCCAGCCAGCAGATGCTGCTCCAGGCCGCCGACCGCACCTGGGACGGCGATCCGGCGACCGCCCGGGGCCACGTCCGCACCGCCGCCGAGGTGGCCGCCCGGAACCTCGCCGAGGCCCGCCGCTTCGTCCACGACCTCGCGCCCGCCGAACTCGCCGACGGCCGCACCCTGGACCAGGCGCTGCGCTCACTCGCCGAACGGGAGTCCGCCGAGAGCGGGCTGCCGGTCCGCTTCCACCTGGACGGCGCGCCGGTGCCGCTGCCGGCGGCCGCGCAGTCCGCGCTGCTGCGGATCGCCCAGGGGGCGCTGGCCAACGTCCGCGAGCACGCCGGGGCCTCGGCGGCCGCGCTGACCCTGTCGTTCCTCGGCGACCAGGCCGTGCTGGACATCGCCGACGACGGCCGCGGCTTCACCCCCGCGGCCCCGTCCTCGTCCGCTCCCTCGGGGCGCGGCCACGGTCTGCCGGCCATGCGCGCCCGGCTGCGCCAGCTCGGCGGCACCCTGACCGTGGAGAGCGCCCCCGGCGAGGGCACCGTGGTCTCCGCGGCCGTCCCCCTCGCCCCCGACCGCCGCTGACCCCCAGAGTCTGGAGCCCGCCCGATGAATCCCGCCCCCGTCCCGTCCCCGGTCCGGCTGCTGGTCTGCGACGACCACGCCGTGGTCCGGGCCGGATTGCTCGCCCTGCTGGCCAGCGCCGGCGACATCGAGGTGGTCGGCGAGGCGAGCAGCGGCGAGGAGGCCGTCGACCTGGCGGCCCGGCTGGCCCCGCAGGTGGTGCTGATGGACCTCCAGCTCGGCGACGGCATCGACGGCGTGGAGGCCACCCGCCGGATCACCGCGGCCCCGGACGCCCCGCACGTCCTGGTCCTGACCACGTACGACACCGACGCCGACATCACCCGGGCGATCGGCGCGGGCGCGACCGGGTACCTGCTGAAGGCCGAGCGGCCGGAGGAGCTGTTCGCCGCGGTGCACTCGGCCGCGCAGGGGCGGACGGTGCTCTCGCCGCCGGTCGCCTCCCGGGTGATGGCACAGATGCGGGCCCCGGCGCCGCAGCTCACCGAGCGCGAGACGGACATCCTCGCGCAGCTCGCCCAGGGGCTGGGCAACCGGGAGATCGCCCGCGCGCTGTTCATCAGCGAGGCGACGGTCAAGACCCACCTGGGCCGGATCTACGACAAGTTGGGCGTGGACACCCGGGCCGGCGCGGTGGCCGTCGCCAAGGAGCGCCGGCTGCTCCGCTGAGGGGGAAGGCCGCCCGCCCCGCCGGTACCGGCATTCCGTTCGGGTCGTTCCATTCCGAACGAACGTCTTCCCGGGGTCCGCCACCCCGGGCCGGACACCCGAACCACCGGCCGCCACCAGCCCGTTCCCCGGATCTCCCGGCCACCCCTTGCCATCCGCACCCCCGTCCCCGATGGTGGGTCTTTCCGGCTGCCGAGCATTGACAAACCAACCACACGGTTTGTTACCGTGATGATCAACGACGCCCCACTTCAAAGGGGGCTTGCCGGGCCTGTGCGGATGCTCTCGCCGGAGAGCTGTGCCAGGGGGGACGGCGGGAGTCCGGGGCGATCGGGGGGAGCGGCGGAGAGCCGCGCGTCGACGCGGCGGGGGGCGGGCGCCGGGGGGGGGCCCCCCCCCCCCCCCAATTTTAAGCCCCCCCTCCACCCCCAACCCCAA
>NZ_JBHYUU010000032.1:3330-20908 GCF_042749955.1 Kitasatospora sp. NPDC059462
GGGGGGGGGGTGGGGGGGGGGGGGGGTCGCGCGGGGGGGCGCGGGGGGGGGGGGGGTGGGGGGGGGCCCCCCCTCCGCGCCTCCCTGTTTTCCGCCCCCGGTTCCCCCTCCTCGCCCTCCTCGTCCTCCCCGCCCTCCCCGCCCCGAGGACCTCCCTTGCCCGGCGGATCGGGCCGGTCCACACTGATCACCGGACGAGGGGGACGCCATGGCGGAGGAGACGGCGGCGGCCGCGGCGGACGGGCCGGAGGCGCTCGGCGCGCGGCTCCAGGCGTTCCGCGGCCGGGCCGGGCTCAGCCAGGAGACGGCCGCGACCAGGGCCGGGATCAGCACCCGGGCGCTGCGCGACATCGAGCACGGCCGGGTCCGCCGGCCCCGGGCGGGCACCCTGCGGCACCTGGCCGAGGCACTGGAGCTGACCGGCGCCGAACTGACGGACCTGCTGGCCGCCGCCCGCACCGGACCGGCACGCGGCGCCGGAGGACCGCGGCTGCTGATCCTCGGCCCGCTCGTCCTCCAGCACGGCCGGACGCCCGTCCCCGTCACCAGCCCGATGCTGCGCCGCCTGCTCGGGCTGCTGGCGCTCAAGCACCCCGCGCCCGCCACCCACCGGGAGATCACCGACGTCCTCTGGCCGGCCGGGCCGCCCGGCTCCCACCAGAGCCTCGTCCACGGCTACGTCAGCCAGGTCCGTCGGCTGCTGGACCCCGGCGGCCCGCGGACCGCCCCGCCGCCGGCCGTCGTCCGCACCCCCACCGGCTACCTGCTGGAGGCGGCCCGGGACCTCACCGACCTCGGCCGCTTCGACGACCTGCTGGACCGGACGCGGGTCCGGCACCCCGCGCCGCCGGACCCGCGGACCGCGTACGAGACGCTCACCCGGGCCCTGCGGTCCTGGCGCGGCCCGGTGCTCGCGGACGCGGACCCCCTGCTGCGCCGGCACCCGGCCGCGGTGGCCGCCGACGAACGGCGGGTCAGGGCGGCGCTGTCGCACGCCGACACGGCGCTGCTGCTGCGCCGCTCCGCGGAGGCCGTCCCGGTGCTGTCGGAGCTGGTCGACGCCGAGCCGCTGCACGAGGGCCTGCACGCCCGGCTGATCCTCGCGCTGGCGAGCTGCGGGGAGCAGGCCGCCGCACTCGCCGTCTTCGGCCGGCTGCGCGAGCGGCTCGACGAGGAACTGGGCATCGCCCCCGGCCCGGAGGTCCAGGACGCCCAGCTGCGGGTGCTGCGCCGGCAACTGCCGCTCGCCCCGCTCCCGGCCCCGCCCGCGCCCCCCGCTGCGCCCGAGCCCCCGGCCCCGGCCCCGGCCCCGGCCCCGGCCCCGCCGTCCTTCCCGCTCCCGGCCCAACTGCCCGCCGCCACCGGCTGCTACGTCGGACGGCGGCGGCAGCTGGAGGAGCTGGACGCCCTCGTCGCCCCCGAGCCGGCCCGCCGCCGGCACGTGGTGGCGGTGGTCGGCGCGCCCGGCGTCGGCAAGACCGCCCTCGCCACGCACTGGGCGCACGCGCGGCGCGAACACTTCGCGGACGGCCAGCTGTTCGTCGACCTGCGCGGCCACTCCCGGCTCCCGGCGCTGCGCCCGGGCGACGTCCTGGACCGCTTCCTCCGGGCCCTGGGCACCCCGCCCGACCGGCTGCCCGCCGACCGGGACGAGGCCGCCGCGCTGTACCGCACCCTGCTCGCCGGCCGGCGGATGCTGATCGTGCTGGACAACGCCCGCGACGCCGAGCAGGTCAGGCCGCTCATCCCGGGCGCCCCGGGCTGCGCCGTGCTGATCACCAGCCGCAGCCGGCTCGCCGGGCTGGTCGCCGGCGACGGCGCCCGCCAGCTCGGCCTGGACGTGCTCGGTCCGGAGGAGTCCCGCCGGCTGCTGGGCGACGTCGTCGGCGAGTGCCGGGTCGCGGCCGAGGAGGAGGCGGCCCGCGCCCTCGTCCGGCTCTGCGGCGGACTGCCGCTGGCCATCCGGATCGCCGGTGCCAACCTGGTCTCCCGCGGCACCGGGATCGCCGGCTACTGCGCCGAGTTGGCGGGCGGCGACGTGCTCGGCCGGCTGCACGTCGAGGGCGACCGGCGCTCCACGGTGCGGGCCGCCTTCGACCTCTCCTACCGCGCGCTCCCGCCCGCCGCCCGGCGGATGTTCCGGCTGCTCGGCCTGATGCCCGGCCCCGATCTCACCGCGGACGGCGCCGCCGCGCTGGCCGGCGCGGACCCGGCCGCGGCGGCCGCGCTGCTGGCGGTCCTGGCCGACGCCCACCTGGTGCAGGAACGGTCGGCCGGCCGGTTCGGACTGCACGACCTGCTGCGCTCCCACGCCCGCGAGCTGGCCGGCGGCACGGAGGCGCACGCCGCCCGCGAGCGGCTCTTCGCCTGGTACCTGCACCGTACGGACGCGGCGGCCCTGCTGCTCTTCCCCGCCGCCCCGGCCGGACCGGCGCCGGCCGGGCCGCCGCCCTTCCCGGACCACGGCCGGGCCGCGGAGTGGCTGGAGCGCGAACGGGAGAACCTGGCCGGCGCCGTCCGGGAGGCGTCCGACGCCGGTTTCGCCACCGTGGCCCGGCGGCTGGCCGAGAGCCTGCACAGCTACCTGTCCACCGGGATGTACACCGGCGACTGCTTCGAGGTCGCCACCGCCGCCCGGCTGCGGCGCACCCGGCCCGGCCGCCGGGAGGGCTCCGACGAGGACATCGCCACCCTCGGCCTGGTCTGCTGGAAGCTCGGCCGGCTGCACGAGGCCGCCGCGCACTTCTCGCAGGTGGCCCGGCACTTCCGCGAGCACGACGCGGCCCGCGCCGAGGCGGTCTCGCACACCAACCTCGGCGTCGTCCACCGGGCGCTGGGACGCCCCGGGGACGCGATCCGGGTGCTCGGCGGGACCCTCCCGGTCCATCTGCGCAGCGGCAACCGGTACAGCGAGACGGTCGCCCTGAACGGCCTCTCCGGCGCGTACACCGACCTGGGCGACCACACCACCGGCCTGCTGCTGGCCCGCACCGCGCTCGCCGCCGCGCGCACCCTGCGCAACCGGGCGCTGGAGGCCAACGCCTTCCTGGCCCTGGGCGCCGCGCAGGAGCGCGCCCACGCGCCGGCCGACGCGGCCGACAGCTACCGGCAGGCGCTGCGCCTCGCCGAGCTGGTGAACGACCGGTTCCCGCAGGCCGCCGCCCTGGTCGGACTCGCGACCGCCCAGGCGCGCCTCGACCCGGGGGCCGCCCTGGACACCGCGGAGCAGGCCGTCGCGCTCACCCGGGAGGCCCGGTTCCGGATGCTCGAAGGCTGCGCGCTCGACGCGCTGGCCGGCGTCCGGGTCCGCCGGGGCGAGTCGCGGCCCGCCCTGGAGAGCGGACGCGCCGCCCTCGCCGTGCACCGCGAGACCGGGCACCGGCCCGGGGAGGCGCGCAGCCACCTCGCGCTCGGCCACGCCCAGGCGGCCCTCGGCGCGCGCGGCCGGGCGTTCGGCCATTGGCGCGAGGCGCTGCGGCTGCACCGGGCGATGGGAGGCGCCGCCCGGCCCCGCTGAGGCGCGGGCGCCCGGCCGCCTGCCCGCGCCCGGCAGAAGGGCCCGCCCGGCAGTTTCCCCGGTTCTGCCGGTCCCCCGGCCGGGCCGCCGGGCGTCGCCGCAGAACCGCAGGTCAGCGCGGGTGCACCCGGAAGGAATCCGGCCCCCGGAGCGTCTCCGCGCCTCCGGTCCGGCTGCGGGAGCCCGACCGGTCCCCCTCCCTACGGTGGTCGGCGTGGAAGACCTCCTGACTCACCGCCCCCCGGAAGCTCCGCTCCCCGACATCTGGTCCCGCAACTTCCGCCGCTACTTCACCGCCCGCAGCGCGGGCCTGCTCAGCTGGGCGATGCTCCCCGTCGCCGTCTCGGCCGGCCTGCTCAGCGGCGGGTACGGCGTGGACACCGCGGGCTACGCGATGGCCTTCCTGGTGGGCCCGTTCGCCGGCCTGGTGCTGTTCGGCGGGGTGCTCTCCGACCGGTTCACCGCCCGCCGGATGATGATCGGCGCCGACCTCGCCAACCTCGTCGCCCACGTCCTGCTCGCCCTGCTGTTCCTGCACGGCATCGACCACCTCTGGCAGCTGTACGCGCTGCTGGTCGTGGCCGGCACCGCCAACGCGATGTTCCAGCCGGGCGCCGCCTCGACCATCCCGCTGGTCTCCCGCGACGTCCAGGGCGCCAACGGCGTGCTGCGCACCTCCGAGGCGCTCACCGGCCTCGGCGGCCCGGCCCTGGCCGGCGTCCTGGTCGGACTCGGGGACACCGCCTGGGTGATGGTGATCTCCGCCGTCGCCTACGGGACCAGCGCCGCCTGCCTGTTCACCCTCCGGCTCGGCCCGGTGCCCGCCCCGCCGCGCGGCGGCGGCCTCTGGCACGACCTGGCGGTCGGCTGGCGGGAGTTCCGCTCCCGCAGCTGGCTCTGGGGCGTGATCGTGATCTGGATGGTCTTCGCCGTGCTCTCCTGGGGCCCGCAACTGTCGGTCGCCGCCGGCGTCGTCGTCCCCGAACACGGCGCCACCGCCTTCGGCCTGCTCAACGGCGCCCTGGGCGCGGGCACCGTGGCCGGCGGCCTGCTGGCGATCCGCTGGAAACCCGCCCGCCCGCTCGCCGCCGGCGCCGTGGCGATGCTGGCCTACCCCCTCTACCCGCTCGGCATCGTCCTCGGCTGGCCGCTCTGGCTGCTCGCCGCCGCCCAGATCGCGGTCGGCACCGGCACCGGCATCTGGAGCGTCATGTGGGCCACCAGCGTCCAGACCCAGGTCCCGGGCGAGGTCCTCAACCGCGTCCACGCCTACGAGGTGGCCGGCTCCGTCGGCATGTACCCCCTCGGCAGCGCCCTCGCCGGCCCCGCCACCCACGCCTTCGGCACCGACCACGTCCTCCTCCTCGGCGCCGCCGTCGCCCTCCTCACCGCCACCGCCCTCCTCGCCACCCGCCCCATCCGCACCCTCCCCCGCGTCCCCTGACCCCACCCCCGGACAACACAAAAGCCGCAGGTCCTATGACCTGCGGCTTTTGCCTGCCGGAGCGGGCGACGAGAATCGAACTCGCGCTCTAAGCTTGGGAATCTTTGGGCCTTCGAGGTGTTCATACGAACCATCATCGAACACTCGAGCATGAGGCAGAAGGTAGCTGGCAATGCGGTCTGCGGTGTTGGTCCGAACAATCAGACGATCAGGCTGCGGCGCCACCCAGCTGAAGTAGCAGATCAACTGCCGGAACGTTCGACCGATCATGCGATCCCACGGGTGATCTTCGTCCGAGCTGAAGAAACATTCGAACAGGAGCGCCTGAAATTGATGCTGTCCGCCACCTGAGGCGTCCAGGGAGATTTTTCCTTCAGTGCAGCAGTGGCGGAGCACCTGCTTCGGAAGATTCAGGAACCTACGGCGAGCCTCAAAGGCAGCCCTGTCGTGAGTGTGCGGCATTGCCATCTCATCCGCGGCTACAACCCGGATTGCGGCCGCATTTGAGAGCAGTGCAGCGCAAGGCGAATTAAGTCATTGAAACTGGAGGTTAGGCATCTCACCTTTGGGGCCTTCACACACACTCGTCCGGGCAATCGGCTCGCCACTGGCCCACCTCCGGGCCATTGGACGGACACTAGCACGCCCAGGCCCTCGCAATCGCACGTTACCCAGTACATCGCCATTTCGGCACTGCGGCGGAGGTGGTGGCCCCCGGTTCGCGAAGTACGAGGTGTGCCACGGAGTCGTATTACGGCCTACGAGCGGGTCGCCCCGTGCTCCAAGTAGACCGTCTCGGGCTTCGCCCTGGCGGCACAAGCGGCGTGAAGGCGGCGGGCGAGGCGCGGGATGAGGAGTGCGTTGAGCTGGTCGGTGGCGTGGAAGGCGTACTCGCCGATCTCCACCTGGTCGATGGTGATGTTGTCGAGCTCGTCGGCGGGGAGGACGCCGCCGTCGAAGACGAAGAGGAGCTTGTCGCCCTCGGTGGGGTGGGGCGCCCAGTCGGCGACGAGCAGGCGGCCGATCGGCGGGGTGATGCCGAGTTCCTCCTTGACCTCCCGGGCAGCGCCCTCGCTCGGGGTCTCGCCGGCGTGGAGGTAGCCGCCGGGGATCTCCCAGCCGGGCTTGTAGGTCGGCTTCACGAGGAGGACGCGGTCGTCCTCGTCGAAGAAGAGCACGCCCGCGGCGGTGCGGGGCTGGGCCACGACCTCGTGGGACGGGGAGTCGCTCATGGCGACGACTGTAGCCGTCCAGCCGCGTCACGCGACGATCTGGAGCCGCTGCGCGACTCCTGCCGGCAAGTCGCTGGGTTTGCCCCCATTGTTGGCGGATCCAGCTGGTGGACGCGGCGGATCGACTGTGGTGGAAGCGCATGTCGGACTACTGACAGCTGGTCTTCCACTACGACTGCGACGACCACTCTACGACCACCTGTTTCCTGCCCGCCGGTGCAGGAGGCGTTCGAGGCCATGCCCTGAGTGGTGTCCGGTCGCTACGCACTGACCGGTCACCGGGCGGCGAGTAGGCAAGCCCAACGGGTTCCCGGAGGTCCTCCGGCTGTATCGGAGCGAAACTGTTCATTGTGATCTTGCGCAGCGTTCACGGCCGGTCGGATGGCCTCGGGGGAGGCATCTCGATTCGGCGATTCACCGATGGCGATTCGGCCGAGGAGCTCACCCTGCTCCTGCACCGCGCATACGCCGCTCATGCAGCGGCTGGCAGGGTCTTCTTCGCGTCGTACCAGTCCGTGCAGGATACGGCTACCCGGATGGGGAGGGGGGAGTGCTGGCTCGCCTTCCAAGGCGCTGAGCTGGTCGGGTCGGTGACGGTAGCGGCACCGTACACGGTGCCCGTGGGGTATCCGGCACCAGCCGATGCGGGCTCATTCTGGCAGCTCGCGGTGGATCCCGCGTGTCAGGGGACGGGCCTCGGACAACGGCTGTTGACCGTGGCGGAGGACCGCATCGTCGCTCTCGGGGCCGCGGAAGCGGTCATCGATACGTCGGCCGAGGCCACTGAGCTGGTCGCTTGGTATCGCCGACGGGGGTACGTCCCCGTTGGGACGTGGCGGTGGGACGTGACCAACTACGAGAGCGTGGTCCTGCTGAAAGACCTTGCCGCAGCTGGCCGGGAACGGTGAAAACATGCGGTCGGCGCCTCCCCAGCTGGAAGGCACCGACCACACTCGCTGGCGGCCGACGCTACTGGTCGAGGGCTCGGGCAGCGTCCTGCGCGGCGATGGTGAGGGCCTCGTCGAGGGCCTCAGGGCGGCGTCCGCCGGCACTGGCAACTGGGCCCTTGCCACCGGCTCCGCCGCCGACGGTGCGGGCGGCGGAGGCGAGAAGCTGACTGGCCTGAGTGCCAGCAGTGAGAATGCTGCGGGTGATGGCGGCGGCGAGGAGGGCCTTGCCGCCGTGCTCGGTGCCGAGGACGACGACGGCGTGGTCGCTGCCCAGAAGGTCGGCGGTGTTAGCGGCAAGGGCGCGGAGTTCGTCAGGGACCAGGCCGGTGACCTTCTCGGCGACGATCCGGCCGCCGGGGACGGTGCGGGCGATGGCGGCGAGTTGCTGGGCGCGAGTGTGCAGCTCGGCGTCGCGGAGGCGGGCGAGTTCCTGTTGGGCGGTGGTGAGGGCGTCGAGGCGCTTGCGGAGGGTGTCTGGGGCGTCCTGGGGGCGGGTTCCGAGGAGGGCGGAGAGTTCTTCGAGGAGGCGACGTTCGGTGTCGTGGTAGGTGAGGGCGTCGCGGCCGGTGAGGGCTTCGATGCGGCGCAGGTTGGAGCCGATGGAGGCTTCGCCGAGGATGCGGACGGGGCCGGCGTTCGCGCCGTGGGGGACGTGGGTGCCGCCGCAGAGTTCGCGGGAGAAGTCGCCGATGTCGACGATGCGGACGTGGTCGCCGTACTTCTCGCCGAAGAGGGCGGTTGCTCCGGCGGCCTCGGCCTCGGAGCGGGTGGCGTGCCAGATGCGGACTTCGGGGTCGTCGAGGAGGTGGTCGTTGACGAGGGTCTGGATGGCGGCGAGCTGGGCGGGGTCGACGGCGGAGAAGTGGGCGAAGTCGAAGCGCAGGCGGCCGGCGTCGACGAGGGAGCCGTGCTGGCGGGCGTGGTCGCCGAGGGTGCGGCGGAGCATGGCGTGCAGGACGTGGGTGGCGGAGTGGGAGCGGGCGACGGCGTCGCGGCGCGGGCCGTCGACGAGGGCTTCGGCCTGCTCGCCGCTGCGGATCTCGCCTTCGCGGATGCGGACGGTGTGGACGTGGAAGCCCTCCAGGCCGAGCCTGGTGTCCAGGACCTCCAGGAGCGCGCCGCCGGTGGTACGGATGGTGCCGGTGTCGCCGACCTGGCCGCCGGACTCGGCGTAGAACGGGCTGCGGTCCAGGACCAGTTCGAGCGTGCTGCCCTGGTCGGCGCCGGGCACGACGGTGCCGTCGGAGATGAGGCCGAGGACGGTGGCTTCGGTGTCGAGGCGGTCGTAGCCGGTGAAGTCGGTGCGGCCGTGGCGGGAGGACAGTTCGCGGTAGGCGTCCTGTCGGCGCAGGGCCTCGGCGGTCCTGGCCTTGCCGCCCGCCTTGGCACGCTTCTGCTGTTCGGCGAGCAGGGCGGTGAAGCGGTCCTCGTCGACGATCAGCCCGGCGTCGCGGGCGGCCTCGATGGTCAGCTCGACGGGGAAGCCGTAGGTGTCGTGCAGTTCGAAGGCGGTGTCTCCGGTGAGGGTGGTGGTGCGGCCCTCGCGGCTGCGGGTGACGGCGGCGTTGAGAAGCCGGGTGCCCTGGGCGAGGGTGCGGGTGAAGGACTCCTCCTCGGCGGTGACGACCTGCTCGATGAGGGAGGCCTGGCCCACCAGTTCGGGCCAGACGTCGCCGAGGTTGGCAATGACGCTGGCGGTGGCCGGGGCGAGGACGGGCTGGTCGATGCCGAGCATCCGGGCGTGGCGGATCGCGCGGCGCATCAGGCGGCGCAGGACGTAGCCGCGGCCGTCCTTGGCGGGCAGCACGCCGTCCGCGATGAGGTAGGCGATGGAGCGGGCGTGCTCGGAGACGACCTGGAAGGAGACCTTCCCCTCGCCACCGGAGCCGCTGCCCGGGTAGTCGCGGCCGGCGAGTTCCTGGACGGTGGTGAGGGTGGGCAGGAGGAGGTCGGTGCTGCAGACGTTCTCGACGTCCTGGAGGATCGCGGCGAGGCGGTCGAGGCCGAGGCCGGTGTCGATGCTCTGCTGGGCGAGGTCGCCGAGGATCGGGAAGGTGCCATTGCCGTCGTCCTCGCCGCGCATGGACTGCATGAAGACGAGGTTCCAGATCTCGACGTACCGTTCGCCGTCGACGGCCGGTCCGCCCTCGCGCCCGAAAGCCGGGCCCCGGTCGTAGTTGACTTCGGAGCAGGGGCCGCAGGGGCCGGGAACGCCCATGTCCCAGAAGTTGTCCGCGCCGAGGCGCTGGATGCGGTCGGCGGGGACGCCGATCTTGCGCCAGAGCTGTTCGGCCTCGTCGTCGCTCTGGTGGACGGTGATCCAGAGGCGGTCCTTCTCCAGGTTGTAGCCCTGGGTGAGGAGTTCCCAGGCGTAGGCGATGGCGTCGGCCTTGAAGTAGTCGCCGAAGGAGAAGTTGCCCATCATCTCGAAGAACGTGGCGTGCCGGTTGGTGCGGCCGACGTTGTCGATGTCGGAGGTGCGGGCGCACTTCTGGATGGTGGTGGCGCGGGGGTACTCCGGGGTGACCTCGCCCAGGAAGTAGGGCTTGAACTGGTTCATGCCGGCGTTGGCCAGCAGCAGGGTCGGGTCGGAGGGGATGAGCGGGCTGGACGGGACGTGGCGGTGGCCGCGTGAGGTGAAGAAGTCCAGGAAGGTGGAGCGGATCTGCGTCGAGCGCATGGCGGTAGGGCCCTCACGGAAGAGTCGCGGAGAGGTGGGGGGGGTGATCACACGCCGAGCCGGGCCGAGAACGAGGACTGAGTGGTTCTCAGTTCTCCAGCTCGGCGCAGATAGCTCGCGCCCCCACGGTGTAGACCATGACTCCGGTATCCGTCGCTCTGAGGTGGCGCAGCCGACAACGGACGCAACGGTCCGCTGCGACTGCGCCACCAACAGTAGCGGCTACGGAGTCAAGATCGCTTGGAGTTGTCCTCCTGACGGCCGATGCCGACCAGGAGGGGCAGAACGAAGGCGGCGTGGTCGGCGCGGGGCATCACGAGGTGGGCTCCCGCCCGGGTGAGGGCTTCGGGGCCGGCGAAGCCCCAACCTGCGCCGACGGCGGTGACGCCCGCGGCGTGGGCGGCGTGGATGTCGGTCTCGGTGTCGCCGACGAAGATGCCCGCTCTCGGGGTGACGTCGAGCCGTTCGAGGGCGAGCAGGACCCCGTCGGGGGCGGGCTTGGGCTGGGCGTCCTCGTAGCAGACGACCGTGTCCAGCTGGTCGAGGATGTCCGGCGGCAGCAGCCAGTTGACCCGTTCGCGGCTTCGCAGGGTGACGACACCGGTGCCGACTCCCGCCTCGCGGAGCGCCGCAAGGGTCTGGGCGACGTACGGGAACACCTCGGCGGTCAGGGTGGCCGTGGCGCTCGCCGCGGCCCAGCCTTCCTCGTTGACCGATCCGTCCAGTCCGAGGTCGGACAGGACGTACTCGCGCGGGGTGTTAGCGGCGCCGTCAGGGAGATCGGCGACGGTCACCCGCCTGCCGAGCGCGGCGGTCGCGTAGCCTGCCAAAGTCGCGAGTTGGGCGTCCCGGCTGTCGACGAGGACGCCGTCGAGGTCGAAGAGCACGGCCCGCTTCACGCGGCACCGCCCGCCCGGGGTGACGGCAGGTCGGCTTCGGTGAACAGCGAGTTCAGGGTGACACGGTGCTCGGCCAGCAGCGTCCGGCCGCCGAGCGGACGCTCCAGGACACAGAGCGCGTGGGCGACCGGTCCGCCTACCATCCGCAGGATGCGTGCCATGTGGAGCAGTTGGCCGCCGGAGCGGACCACGTCGTCGACCAGGACGATGCGGCGGCCGTGGATGGGAAGGCCTTCGACCTGGTGGCGCGAGCCGTAGCTCTTGGGCTTGCGGCGCACGAAGACGGCGGGCAGGCCGGTGGCCGCGGACAGCGCCACGACGAGGGGGACGCCGCCGAGTTCGATGCCGGCGAGCACCTGGGCGTCGTCGGGGACGAGGTCGGCCATGGCGGTGGCGGTGTCACGCAGGAGCGCGGGGTCGGAGGCGAGCCGGTACTCGTCGAAGTACGCGTCGAGCCGGCCGCCGTCGACGAGCTTGAACGGGGCGTTGACGCACGCGGTTTCGGCGAGTCGGGCGGCGAGGCCGGCCGACGGGGTGCGGGGGGTCATGCTCCTCCGATCGGGGTGGTGTCGAGCGCGGCCAGGTGGGCGCGGAAGGCGTCGGCGGACTCGGCGGTGGTGAGGAAGCCGAGCGACCGGGTCGGGGTCTCGTACAGCCACCGCTCCTCGCGCAGGAAGGCGAGCAGGCGCAGGGCCGACGCGCCCGCGAGACAGACCGGCACGGGCCGGATGGTGGTCGCGTAATAGAGGGCGGCGGTCAGCTCGTGGAGGGTGCCGACTCCGCCGCCCATGGCGACGACCAGGTCGGCGTTCTCCAGGTAGTGGTTGAGGCGGGCGCCGGGGTCGGGCACGTGGACGGACAGGGTGGTGTGCGGGTTGAACGCGCCCCACTCGTCGTTCTTGCCGGTCAGCGTGACGGCGGTGACCGTGACTCCCTGGCCTCCGGCTCCGCGGGCGGCGGCCTCCATCAGCCCGTTGTAGCCGCCGTGCAGAAGCTGGTAGCCGGCTTGGGCGAGGGCCCGGCCGATCTCCTCGGCCAGCGTCTCCTCCTGGGCGGAGGCGGGGACGACGCCGCCGAAGAAGACGGCGGTCAGGCCCTCGCGGGCCCGGCTGGCGGCCGGGCCCGCGAGGTGGAGTGCGTTCACACCAGCTCCTGGTAGGTGCGGTAGGCGGCGACGGCGTCGTGCAGGCCGTCGAGCGCCTGCGGGCAGGCTCGCTCGGCCAGGGCGAGCACTCGCTCGATCGCCTCGGTGACGTCGGCCGCCTCCGGGATGGCCGGGCCGCTGATCGCGGCGTCCAGGTCGCCCAGGCAGGCGCGGCCGATCGGGGTGACGGCGATCTCCTCGCACAGCTGGTACCAGCCCCAGAACCGCGAGGCGGGGGCCAGGGCGGTCTTGATCAGGTCCTTCGTGGCCGTGTGCAGGCGGTGCCACTCGGAGTACGCCACGAACCGCTGGCCGCGCTTGATCCGCTTGCGCAGGAGAACGGCCAGCACCAGGTGTTCGATCAGCAGCTCGGCGCAGGAGCGCGGCCGGGCGAGGAAGGCGGCGGTGAAGCTCTCGGCCGCCGCGACGTCCGACGCGGTGACCGGTCCGGGCCGGCGGTCGAGGAGGACGGCGGTACTGACCGTCTCCTGCAGTTGCGGGATCCGGGAGGCCGGTGCGACGTAGAGGTCGATCTGGTGGAGCTTCCCCTCGTCCGGGACGAGGAAGACCATTCCGACGCCGCCGAGGTCGGCGACGATCGTGTCGCGCCAGCCGGGAAGCAGGGCGCTGGCCGCGACCGGCATCAAGGTCTCCAGGGCCTCGACGAACGACGGGAACCGGGCGTCGTGGACGCCGGCGACGAAGTCGACGTCGGACAGGCGGTCGGCGGTGCCGTGGGCCAGCGACCCGCGGACCATCAGGTGGGTCACCGCCGGGGAGGTGGCCAGGATGTCGCCGAGCTTCGACAGCAGCGGCAGCTGTGCGGGCCGGTTGGCCTGGGTGATCGCCGCCAGTTGCAGGGTGGGCATGCGCTTCTTCCTTCCGGGCGAAGGTACGGGCTGGGATCAGGCGGGGATGGCGAGGAGGCGGCGTTTGGCGGTCTCCCAGCGCGTCGCGGCCTCCATGTCGCCGAGGGAGGTGTGCAGTTCGGCGATCAGGTCGTAGACCGTGCCTTCCGGCAGGGCGTAGGTGTAGAAGAGCCGCAGCAGCATCCGCTCGGCCGCCTCCGTGTAGCCGAGGGCGGCCATGTTTCGGGCGCTCTCCAGCCGCGCGGCCAGGACCGTCTGGTCGGCGACGGGCAGCGGCTCCGCGACCACCGGGCTGAGCGCGGGGCGTCGGGCCAGGTGCCGGTAGGCGTCGTCGGCGTACACGTCGGCGATCAGGTGGATCCGGTCCGGGCCGAGCAGGTTGCACACCCCGTGGGCGTACGTCGGAGTGAGCCTCCAGATCCGCCCGCCGGTCATGTGCACCTTGGTGCCGCCGGTGACCAGGAAGGCGGACCTGTTGGTGTGCAGCGGGATGTGCAGCCGGTGCCGTTCGACCTGGTCGAGGTCGTCGTAGTCGCGGTGCTCCCAGAGGAAGGCGTTGCCCTCCAGCCGGGCGAGCCGCACCCACATGAAGTCCAGGCCGAGGTCGGCCAGGAATGCGGCGGTGGCCGGCATCCGGCCCAGCAGGTCGGTCGGCCGGGCCGCGCAGTCGCCGATCGTCACGTCGGTGGCGTCGCCGGAGGCGTTCATCAGCGAGGTGGTCCACCAGCCGCCGGACTGGTAGGCGCCGTACTCCGCTTTCCAGGGGGCCCGGGCGGTCAGGGCTTCGTGGCGCATCCGCTCAAAGGGGGCGGAGTCCACGGCGTCCAGCTGGGCGATCTGCCCGGCCAGAGCGGTCAGGGTGTTGTCCATCGGTTCCCTCCCGTTGCCGGCTCGCGGCATGGCGAACCGGAATGCACGTGGTGCTGGATGGGGTCGATCGGGCGCGGATCCCAGCGCCCTTGATCTCACGCTTCGCTGTCGGATATGCACGGACAGCGAGGTGACGTTCAGGATGGCGGCGCCGGGTGCGGCACCGATACGACGCGGCCGCCGCCACCGTCCCGTCATCCCGAGAGGCCGGCCACGTCGGTGCGCGTCATGACTGCCGTCATGGCCGCCGCCATCTGGGCCGGGACGCCCTCGAACGGGTTTCCTGTCGAGCGACGATGGCTATCGTCAGAGCAACGAACGGGGACGGAGATGATCCGCGATGGCTGAAACTCCCACGCTCCTCAGGGTTTTGACGCTACAGCGGCATTGGCAGATCTACGAGACCTTCCGCCTTCGGTTCGAGGCGACGGCGAACTCGGCCGCCGAGCAGGAACGTGACCCCCGACTCCGAGGGTTGTCGGTCTCCAAGCGGCAGTTCGAGCGCTGGTACGGCGGCGAGGTGAAGACCCGCCCCTACCCGGACCAGTGTCGGGTGCTGGAGGCCATGTTCGGCGTCGGCGTGGACCAACTCCTCGCGCCCGCACCGGCCGGCCCCGTATCCGTGCCCGCCACCACCGCCTCGTTCGCCGTCCCGCCACCACGGCCGGTCCCTGCCCTCCTCCCACCCGAGCAGGCAGCGGCACTTCCTGTCGGTGGCCCGTCCAGCAGCGAGCCCCGCGTCGACGCGGGCACCACGGAATTGGAAAGGCAGGTCACGATGGCGGCTCGTCGTGCACTTCGATTCACCGCGATGGCGGAGGGCAGCAGCATCGGCTCGGAGACCCTGGGCCAGATCGACGACGAGGTGCGGCGGCTGACCGTCGCCTACCCGAAGCTGGCACTGCCGACCCTGCTCGGCGACCTGGTCGAGATCCAGGACCTCACCTTCCAGCTGCTGGAGCACGGACGGGTAAAGCCGTTGCAGGCCCGAGAGCTGTACCTGCTCGCCGGGATCACCTGCGGCATGCTCGCCAAGGCCAGCCACGACCTGGGCAATCCGAGCGCCGCCATGATGCAGGCCCGCACCGCCTTCGTCTGCGCCGACAACGCCGACCACCACGCCATGCGCGCCTGGGTCCGCTCGCTCCAGTCGCTGATCTCCTACTGGGCCGGCCGCCCCGGCGAGGCCGCCGACTACGCCGCTCTCGGGCAGGGCTCCACCGGCCAGGTCCGCGGCACCACCAGCGTCTGGCTGCCCTGCCTCTCCGCCCGCGCCCACTCTCTCCTCGGCGACGGCGAGGCCACCCGCACCGCCATCCGGCAAGCCGAGGAAGCCCGCGCGACCGCCGAACCCGACGACCTCGATGCCTTCGGCGGCATCATGACCTTCCCGCTGCCGCGTCAGCTCTACTACGTCGCGGAGGCCACCGTGCAGCTCGGGGAGGACGCGGCCCTCGGCGAGAGCCAGTCCGAAGCCGCCGTCTCCGCCTACCGCAACGCCACCGAGGACGAGTGGGCCTTCGGCGACCAGGCCGGCGCCCAGACCGACCTCGCCCTCGCCCGCATCGCCCGGGGCGAGATCGAGGGCGCCGCCGAGGCCGTCCGCCCCGTGCTCGACCTCCCCGTCGAACAACGGAACTTCGGCATCGTCAGCAGCGCCCGACGCGTCCACGCCGCCCTGCACGGCGCCCGCCGTCGCAGCAGCGGCGGCGCGGCGGCCGGTCTGCGCCAGGAGATCGAGGCCTTCACCACCACCCCCACCTCGGCCCTCGTCCGGTGACCCCGCGGATAGGCTCCGCAGCCATGACCCCACTCCGTGTGACCGGCCCCAACCTGGCACTGCGCGAAGTCGAACCCGAGGACACCGACGATCTCCTGGCCATCTACGGCGATCCCGAGGCCACCCGGCACCTCAGCTTCGAACCCCGCACCCGCGAGCAGGTCGAGGCGATCACCGCTCGCTCCATCGACTCTGCGCACGTCACCCCGCGTACTGAGTACTGCCTGGCCGTGACCCGCCGCGGTGAGCACCAGCTGATCGGCTACGCTCGCCTGGCCACCGAGCCGCAGCAGGCCGCCACCATCGGCTTCGCCCTCCACCCGGCCGCGTGGGGCAAGGGCCTCGGCACGGAGACCGTCCACCTGCTGTGTGCCCTCGGCTTCAACACTCTCGGCCTGCACCGCATCTGGGCCGCCCGATCACCGCTCAACGAGGCCTCCGCGCGAACGCTTCTCCGCGCCGGGATGGCAGAGGACGGTCGCATCCGCGACCACGTCTTCGTCCACGGGGCGTGGCGCGACTCGATCACCTACTCGGTCCTGGAGCACGAGTGGGCACCGATCGACGGGCTGGAAGCGGACCGGGCCGCCGAATCCGATGGCGAGCACAGCCCGGGAAGGTGATCCCGTACTGCCCGAGCCGCCCATCGTGATCCCCGGCATCGCCGGATTCGCCCGCGGCGACCTGCCAGCCGATAGCGGCCCAGCAGTCGCCGATCTTCGGCTTCTGGCACGGATCTGGCACGGCGAGCCCGAATTGGTCCAGACAATACGAAAGCCGCAGGTCAGATGACCTGCGGCTTTCACGATGGAGCGGGCGACGAGAATCGAACTCGCGCTCTAAGCTTGGGAAGCTCATGTTCTACCATTAAACTACGCCCGCCTGATGAGCCGTCAGAGACCGCTCGATCTGCCCCTCACTGTACCCCATCCGTGACGGTGGATGCACAGGTGGGGCGGGGGTGTGGTGGAGGGGCGGGGGGTGGGGGCGGGGGCGTACTGTGTGGGCCGCGTGAGAGTGCTCCGGCGGGTGGGGGCGGGGCGGCGAGCCTTGGTGTGAGATGTCCGGTACATCCCCTAATGTGACGCTGGTCCCGGGGGCTCCGCCGTTCGGGGCGATGAGTACGGGTGAGTACTGGGGTAAGGATGGGAAGGGGATCGATGGAGCAGCGCGCCGTCGTTCGTTGTGCCGAGGGGCACCTGTTCAGCACCACCACGTTCCCGATGCAGAACCTCGGACCCGGCCGGCTGGGGCCCGGCCGGCTGATCAGGTGTCCGCAGTGCGGACGGCTGCGGAGTTCGGTGCTGGCCGATGTGCGGGAGCTGTCCGAGCCGCAACTGGCCCGGGCGCTGCGGCTGGAGGCCGCGGAGTTCCTCGCCTGACGGGGTCGGGCGGGGGCTGACGAGGGAGAGAAGTGGCAGGTGCGGCCCCGGACGATTCGTCCGGGGCCGCGTCGTGCACGTAACCTCGAAGCGTGCTGCTCTCTGACAAGGACATCCGGACCGAGATCGACAACGGCCGGGTGGTGATCGATCCGTTCGACCCCGCGATGATCCAGCCGTCGAGCATCGACGTGCGGCTGGACCGCTTCTTCCGGGTCTTCGAGAACCACCGCTACCCCCACATCGACCCCTCCGAGGAGCAGCCGGACCTGACCCGGCTGGTCGAGCCGGAGGGCGACGAGGCGTTCATCCTGCACCCGGGCGAGTTCGTGCTGGCGTCGACCTACGAGGTCATCACGCTGCCGGAGGACGTCGCCTCGCGGCTGGAGGGGAAGTCCAGCCTGGGCCGGCTCGGGCTGCTGACGCACTCCACGGCGGGCTTCATCGACCCGGGCTTCAGCGGGCACGTCACGCTGGAGCTGTCGAACGTCGCGACGCTGCCGATCAAGCTCTACCCGGGGATGAAGATCGGGCAGCTCTGCCTGTTCCGGCTCTCCTCGCCGTCGGAGCACCCGTACGGCTCGGAGCGGTACGGCTCGCGGTACCAGGGGCAGCGCGGTCCGACGCCGTCCCGGTCCTACCTGAACTTCCACCGCACCGAGGTCTGAGCGGCGCGCGGAGGACGAGGAGCACACGGCGCGGGCGGTCACCCCGCGGGTAAGGGTGAACCGCCCCCCGGGGCTCAGGGCCCCAGCGGCCCGGGGGACGCGCCCACCGACCTGCCGCCCAAACGACACCCCAGCAACCTGCG
>NZ_JBHYUU010000032.1:20918-59497 GCF_042749955.1 Kitasatospora sp. NPDC059462
CTCCCGTCACCCCGGCGCGCAGCACCACGTACGCCTTGACGACGGTGCCGCGCCGTTCGTCCGGTCCCCTGGGGAAGGGGTGACCGCCCGCCGGTGCGTCAGGCCCGCTCGGGCCGGGTGACGGCGACCAGCTCGCTGCCGTCCTCGGAGAGCCGCAGCTCGGTGCGGAGCCCGGCCAGCTCGCCCAGGTGGTGCAGGTGGGTGCCGCCGCAGAAGATCTGCGCCGCGCCCTCGGGCAGCTCGCAGTGCCACTGGCGGCGGGCGGTCAGCTCGGGGCCGGGGACCTCGATGCGCACCGGGGCGTCGGCGGCGACCCAGGCGGCCAGCCGGCGGTTGACGGCCTCGGTGAGCTCGGGGAGGGCGTCGGCGAGCGCCGGGAGGTCCTCGGTGGCCTCGGCGGTGAAGCCCTTCTTGCGCAGCGACTTGCCGAGCCGGTAGGTGTCGGTGCTCGCCTCGGTGTCCATCACCGAGCTCGCCATGGCGAGGCTGTCGAAGTCCGGGTGGCCGAAGGCGTCGGCCCGGCCCGGGTCCTTGCGCCAGCGCGGCGCGAGCGCCTCGTTGAGGGCGAGGGCGAGCAGGTGGCAGCCGCTGTGCGAGGCGCTGAGCGCGGCGCGGCGCCCGGCGTCGACGGTGAGGACGGCGGTCCGGCCGGTGAGGTCGCCCGGGTCGGCCGCGAGAACGTGCAGGACCAGCCAGGACCACTCCTCGTCGCCGCGCCGGACCGGGATGCCGGCGCCGACGAGCGGCGCGCCGCCGTCCGGGCCCACCGCGCCGGTGAGGCAGTCGACGACGGCCAGCTCGACGCCGTCCACGGTGAGGGTGCCGAGGTCGGCGGGCTGGTCGGGCCAGGTGTGGTCGAGCGGGTGGAACGGGGTCGCCCCGGTGACCACGGCGAAGCGGCCGTCGTCCAGCGGGTGCACCGCGAGCACCGTCGACTCGCCGGTCACCGCCCCGGCCGGGAAGCTGACGTGGGTGGTGGGGAGGGTCATGCCTGGCTCCGTGCGGGTGAGGGTGGTCGGACGTGGTCGGGAAAACGCGACGGGCCCCGCGAGGCGAGGCCCGTCGTCCATTGTCGCCGAGCGTCCCGGGACCGCCGGGAGGCCCCCCGGTCAGCCCAGGGTCGGCAGCTTGATCAGCACCAGCAGGGCCAGCAGCTGCAGCGCGGCCGCGCCGGCCGCCTTGCCCCACGGCAGGTCGTGCACCCGGCGGACCATGAGGGCCAGCAGGTAGCCGCAGAGCAGCCAGGTGGCCCAGCCGACGGCCTGGACGAGCAGGTTGTCGGCCGGCAGGACGAGCGCCAGCAGCAGCCGGGGCGCGTCGGTGACCCAGCCGATCAGCACGGCCAGGCCGACCGTGGACTGCCACGGGCCGTCGCCGCCGAACTGCCGGGCCAGGCCGTAGGTGACGGCGCCGAGCATGGCGCCGGCCAGGGTGAAGCCGATCGCGGCGGCGAGCATCGCGGTGAGCGCGACCGTGAAGGCCGAGTTGACCACGTCGTCGCGGGTCAGGCCGATGCCGAGCACGGCCAGGGCGCCGTACAGCAGGGAGACCGTGACGGCGGGGAGCCAGATCTGGTGGTCGCGGGTGCGGTCGAAGATCGCGGTGGGGGTGCGGAACAGGCCGGTCAGCAGCTCGCGCCAGGTCGGCCGGGGGCCGGTGACCTGCGGCGCGGACTGGCCGCCGGCCCGGTAGACGGCGACGTTGTCCTGGCCGTAGCCGTCCGCGTACGCGGAGGACGGCGGCTCCTGGCCGTGGCCGTAGGAGGAGGGCTCGCCCGCGTACGGGTCGGCGCCGACCGGGAAGGCCCGGGTGTGCCCCGGGTGGTCGGCCGCGTACGGGTCCTGGTGCGGGGCGTGCGGGTCCTGGTGCGGGGCGTGCGGGCCCTGGGGACCCTGCTGGTACGGGGCCCGCGGGCCGTACGGGTCGTACCCGCCGTACGGGTCCTGGTGCGACCCCTGCTGCGGGCCGGTGAAGTACTCCGGCCCGTCCGTCGGCCCGTACCCCCCGGGCGCCGCCTGCTGCTGCGGGGGCGCCGACCACCCGCCACGGGGATCGGCGCCCTGACCGCTGTCGTATCGATTGCCAGCCACGTTCCGAAGGTACCCGCCCGGCGGGCAGCACGGCGGGCCGGCGACCGCTTTGCAGCGAGCCTGTGACGCCGGTGACGCGGATGACGCCGACGCGCAGGCCCTACAGGGGTTTGAAGGCGAACCCTAACCCCGCACGCCGACCTTCGGCCCGTGCACCGCCGCCGCCGCGCTGGTGCCGGCCGGGCACCCGCCCGGCCCGGCCGAGGTGCGCACGGCGCCGACCGGCAGCAGCGTGCCGCAGGCGATCCGCACCCCGTTCGGCAGCTCGTTGTCGGACTCGACGATCGCCCCGTCGCCGATCACCGCGCCGTCCAGCGCGGTCCGGTCGCCGATGACCGCGAAGGCGCCCACGATCGAGTCCTTGACCAGGGTGTCCGGCCCGATGACGGCGCCGGGCAGGATCACGCTGCCCTCGACGATCGCGCCGGCCTCGACCACCGCGCCCTCGGAGACCACGGTGCCGCCGCTCAGCACCGCGCCGTGCCGCACGGTCGAGCCGGGCAGCGGCAGGGCGTCACCGGTCGGGCCGGGGACGGCCGGCGAGTCGACCTTGCCGAGCACCAGGTCGGCCGAGCCGCGCACGAAGGCGGCCGGGGTGCCGAGGTCGAGCCAGTACGAGGTGTCGACGACGCCGCGCAGCAGCGCGCCGGTGGCCAGCAGCTCCGGGAAGGTCTCGCGCTCGACGGAGACCTCGCGGCCGGCCGGGATGCGGTCGATCACCGAGCGGGTGAAGACGTAGCAGCCGGCGTTGATCTGGTCGGTGACGATCTGCTCCGGCGTCTCCGGCTTCTCCAGGAACTCCAGCACCCGCCCGTCGGCGTCGGTGGGGACGAGCCCGAAGGCGCGCGGGTCCTCGACCCGGGTGAGGTGCAGGGTGACGTCGGCCCCGGCGGCCACGTGGCCGTCGCGCAGGGCGGCGATGTCGACGCCGGAGAGGATGTCGCCGTTGAACACCAGGACCGGCTCGTCGGGGCCGCAGGTGAGCCCGGTGGCCGCGTTGCGGATGGCGCCGCCGGTGCCGAGCGGCTCGCGCTCGGTCAGGTAGACCAGCTCGATGCCGTAGGGCGTGCCGTCCTGGAAGTGGTCCTCGAAGACCTCGGCGAGGTAGGAGGTGGCGAGCACCACGCGGGTGACCCCGGCCGCCGCCGCGCGGGCCAGCTGGTGCGCGATGAACGGGACGCCTGCCACGGGCAGCATGGGCTTGGGGGTGTGGGTGGTCAGCGGACGCAGTCGCGTGCCCTTACCACCGACCAGCATGATCGCCTCGGTCATGGTCTGCGCTGTTCCCCTTGTGGTCTCTGCGGCCCGGCCCGGCGGGCCGATACCTCCGTCGGTCTGCTGTACGCCGTTCCGGGGGCCGGAACGGATCGACCGGCGCGCGGCCGGTCCGGCGCCTACTGTATTTCCTCCCGACGGCCGGACCCCCCGCCGCCCCGGCGCCCGACCTGCGCTCCACCGCCCGCGCGACGGCCCCGCGGAGCCGAAAAGCCCGGCCCGGGCGGGCGCCGGCGGCACCTCGCCCGGGCCGGGCGGTTGTAGCAGAACTGTCGAACTACCGGGCTCCCCCGGGGCGTCGGCGGCCGGTCGGTCAGGCGTCGACGGTCTGCGGCTCCTCGGCCCCGGCCGGCGGGACCGCCTTGACCGAGTCGAGCAGCAGCTGGGCGACGTCGACGACCTTCAGGTGCTCCTTCGCCGCGCCCTCGTTCTTCTTGCCGTTGACCGAGTCGGAGAGCATGACCAGGCAGAACGGGCAGGCGGTGGAGACGATGTCCGGGTCGAGGGACAGCGCCTCGTCGACGCGCTCGGTGTTGATCCGCTTGCCGATGCGCTCCTCCATCCACATCCGCGCGCCGCCGGCGCCGCAGCAGAAGCCGCGTTCCTTGTGGCGGTGCATCTCCTGCTGGCGCAGCCCCGGGACCTTGTCCATGATCTCGCGCGGCGGGCTGTAGACCTTGTTGTGGCGGCCCAGGTAGCAGGGGTCGTGGTAGGTGATGAGGCCCTCGACCGGGTTGACCGGCACGAGCTTGCCCTCGTCGATGAGGTGCTGCAGCAGCTGGGTGTGGTGGATGACCTCGAAGTGGCCGCCCAGCTGCGGGTACTCGTTGGCGATGGTGTTGAAGCAGTGCGGGCAGGTCGCCACGATCCGCTTGACCGGGGCGTCCTCCAGCGCCGCGTTCAGGGTCTCGACGTTCTGCGCGCCGAGCATCTGGAAGAGGAACTCGTTGCCCAGGCGGCGGGCGGAGTCACCGGTGCAGGACTCCTCCTTGCCGAGGATCGCGAACCGCACCCCGGCGGTGTGCAGCAGTTCGGCGAAGGCCTTGGTGGTCTTCTTCGCGCGGTCCTCCAGGGCGCCGGCGCAGCCCACCCAGTAGAGGTACTCGACCTCGGCGGGGTCGATGTCCTCGCCGATCACCGGCACCTCGATGCCGGTCTCCTTCTTGAGTTCCTTGACCCAGTCGAGGCGGGCCTTGGTGGCCATGCCCCAGGGGTTGCCCTTGTTCTCCAGGTTCTTGAGCATGGTGCCGGCCTCGGTGGGGAACGAGGACTCGATCATCACCTGGTAGCGGCGCATGTCGACGATGTGGTCGATGTGCTCGATGTCGACGGGGCACTGCTCGACGCAGGCGCCGCAGGTGGTGCAGGACCACAGCACGTCGGGGTCGATGACGCCGTTCTCCTCGGCGGTGCCGACCAGCGGGCGCCCGGCCTCGGCCAGGGCGGCCGCGGGGACGTCCCGCAGCTGCTCGGCGGTGGCCTTCTCGGTGCCCTCCATGTCCTTGCCGCCGCCGGCGAGCAGGTAGGGGGCCTTGCCGAAGGCGTGCTCGCGCAGGCTCATGATCAGCAGCTTCGGGGAGAGCGGCTTGCCGGTGTTCCAGGCCGGGCACTGGGACTGGCAGCGGCCGCACTCGGTGCAGGTGGAGAAGTCGAGGATGCCCTTCCAGGAGAAGTGCTCGACCTGGGAGACGCCGAAGACGGCGTCCTCGGCCGGGTCCTCGAAGTCGATCGGCTCACCGCCGCTGGTCATCGGGCGCAGTTCGCCGAGCGCGGTGGAGCCGTCCTCCTCGCGCTTGAAGTAGATGTTGAAGAAGCCCAGGAAGCGGTGCCAGGCGACGCCCATCGAGGGGTTGACGCCGATGGTGATCGCCCACGCGAAGGAGATGCAGATCTTCAGCATCGCGAAGAGGTAGACCAGGTTCTCCAGGGTGCCGTGGGACAGCCCGCGGAAGGCCGCCACCAGCGGGTAGGAGATCAGGTACGTGGCCTCGTAGGAGCCGACGCCCTCCAGCGCGCCCTCCAGGCCGCGCAGGATCATGATGCACAGGCCGATGCCGAGGATCGTGTACTCGACGTAGAAGGCCTGCCAGGCGATCGAGCCGGCGAAGCGGGACTTGCGGCCTGCCCGGCCGGGCAGGCTCAGCAGCCGGATCACGATCAGCGTCGCGATGCCCAGCGTGGTGAGGGTGCCGACCAGTTCGGTGAACAGCTCGTACGGCAGCCAGCCGCCGAGCACCGGCAGCACGAACTCGGCGTCGAACAGCTGGAAGAAGGCGGTCAGCAGGGTCAGGCCCAGGGTGAAGAAGCCGACCGCGACGAACCAGTGGGCGATGCCGACGATCCCCCAGCGGTTCATCCGGGTGTGGCCGACGAACTCCACGGCCACGGTCTTCACCCGCTGCGCGGGCTGCCCGAAGCGGGTGGCGTCCGGCTGGCCGGTCCGCACCACCCGGTAGATGTACAGCGCCGCACGAGCGGCGAGCGCGGTGCCGACCACGAATGTGACCAGCGAGATGACGATCGCTGCTAGCTGCATCGGCTCTCCGTCTCCTGCGGCTTGCGTGTTACGGGTGTGCAGTTTCTCCAAGGGGAGTGTACTCGTCGGTAACTTCCAGGGCCGACGGCCCGGACATTACCGTTCGCCAACACTTCTCCTGAAGATGCTCAAGGTATGGCGGCAGTCACGCGCGTGCACGTCCGGCACGGCCCGGCCGCCGCCGCTCCGGAGAACGGCTCAGCAAAGTTGAGCGACTCCGACTCATCCCTGTTGACGCCCTCCGCATCCTCGGGCATCCTTGAGCCCGTAAAGCTCAACTCTTCCCTGGAGGTATCTACGATGGCACGCGCGGTCGGCATCGACCTCGGCACGACGAACTCGGTCGTCAGCGTTCTGGAGGGTGGCGAGCCCACCGTCATCACGAACGCCGAGGGCGCGCGGACCACGCCGTCCGTCGTCGCCTTCGCGAAGAACGGCGAGGTGCTCGTCGGCGAGGTGGCCAAGCGCCAGGCGGTCACCAACGTCGACCGCACCATCCGCTCGGTCAAGCGCCACATGGGCACCAGCTGGAAGATCGGGCTGGACGGCAAGGACTTCAACCCCCAGCAGATCAGCGCCTTCGTGCTGCAGAAGCTGAAGCGCGACGCCGAGGCCTACCTGGGCGAGCAGGTCACCGACGCCGTCATCACCGTCCCGGCGTACTTCTCCGACTCCGAGCGCCAGGCCACCAAGGAGGCCGGTGAGATCGCGGGCCTCAACGTCCTGCGCATCGTCAACGAGCCGACCGCGGCCGCCCTGGCCTACGGCCTGGACAAGGACGACCAGACCATCCTGGTCTTCGACCTCGGCGGCGGCACCTTCGACGTCTCCCTGCTGGAGATCGGCGACGGGGTCGTCGAGGTGAAGGCCACCAACGGTGACAACCACCTCGGCGGCGACGACTGGGACCAGAAGATCGTCGACCACCTGGTCAAGGTCTTCCAGGCCGGCCACGGCGTCGACCTGTCCAAGGACAAGATGGCCCTGCAGCGTCTGCGCGAGGCCGCCGAGAAGGCCAAGATCGAGCTGTCCTCGTCCTCCGAGACCTCGATCAACCTGCCCTACATCACGGCCTCCGCCGAGGGCCCGCTGCACCTGGACGAGAAGCTCACCCGCGCCCAGTTCCAGCAGCTCACCTCGGACCTGCTGGAGCGCTGCAAGATCCCGTTCCACAACGTGATCAAGGACGCCGGCATCGCGCTGTCCGAGATCGACCACGTGGTCCTCGTCGGCGGCTCCACCCGCATGCCGGCCGTCGCCGAGCTCGTCCGCGAGCTGACCGGCGGCAAGGACGCCAACAAGGGCGTCAACCCGGACGAGGTCGTCGCCATCGGCGCCGCGCTCCAGGCCGGTGTCCTCAAGGGCGAGGTCAAGGACGTCCTGCTGCTCGACGTCACCCCGCTGTCCCTCGGCATCGAGACCAAGGGCGGCATCATGACCAAGCTGATCGAGCGCAACACCACGATCCCGACCAAGCGCTCGGAGATCTTCACCACGGCCGAGGACAACCAGCCGTCCGTGCAGATCCAGGTCTACCAGGGCGAGCGCGAGATCGCCGCGTACAACAAGAAGCTCGGCATGTTCGAGCTGACCGGCCTGCCGCCGGCCCCCCGCGGCCTGCCCCAGATCGAGGTCACCTTCGACATCGACGCCAACGGCATCATGCACGTCGGCGCCAAGGACCTCGGCACCGGCAAGGAGCAGAAGATGACCGTCACCGGCGGCTCCGCGCTGCCGAAGGACGACATCGAGCGCATGATGCGCGAGGCCGAGCAGTACGCGGAGGAGGACCACAAGCGCCGCGAGGCCGTGGAGACCCGCAACCAGGCCGAGCAGCTCGTCTACTCCACCGAGAAGTTCATCGCCGACAACGCCGACAAGCTGCCGGCCGACGTCAAGACCGAGGTCGAGACCGCCATCGGCGAGCTCAAGGAAGCCCTGAAGGGCGAGGACATCGCGAGGATCCGCGAGGCCTCGGAGAAGGTCTCCACCACCGCCCAGAAGCTCGGCCAGGCGCTGTACGCCAACGCCGACGCCGCCGGTGCGGCCGGTGCGGGCGCGGCCGGTGACGCCGGCGAGGCCGGTGCCAAGGACGACGACGTCGTCGACGCCGAGATCGTGGACGACGAGAAGCCCAAGGGCGGTGCGGCATGACGGAGAAGCCGCAGGGTGCCGAGCCCGGCGACGACTCCGCCGCCGAGGAGGCCGTGATCAAGGCGGCCGAGGAGGCCGCCGCGGCCGGGGCCGAGGGCTCCGGCGCGGAGGAGGTCGCCGCGGCCAAGCGCGAGGCGGCCGAGCGCACCGCCGACCTCCAGCGCCTGCAGGCCGAGTACCAGAACTACCGCAAGCGGGTCGAGCGCGACCGGCTGACGGTCCGCGAGATCGCCGTCTCCAACATCCTGGAGTCGCTGATCCCGGTGCTGGACGACATCGGCCGCGCCCGCGACCACGGCGAGGTGACGGGCGGCTTCAAGTCCGTCGCGGAGTCGCTGGAGACGGTCGTCGCCAAGCTGGGCCTGCAGCAGTTCGGCAAGGAGGGCGAGCCCTTCGACCCGACCATGCACGAGGCGCTGATGCACAGCTACTCCTCGGACGTCACCGAGGACACCTGCGTCCAGATCCTCCAGCCCGGCTACCGGATCGGCGAGCGGATCATCCGCCCGGCGATGGTCGCGGTCGCGGAGCCCCAGCCGGGCACCCAGACCACGTCCGGTCCGGACGCCGACACCGCCAAGGGCGGGGAGAAGAAGGACCAGGCCGACGGTGGCTCGGACAGCTGACCACCGGTGACGGCTGACAACCCTTGCGCTGCGGAGTCGTACGCCGGCCAGTACGGCGGCCGGCTCCGCAGCGCGCTGTCGGCGTGTCCGGGCACGCAGGAGCGTGCCCGGACCGTTGACAGCACTGTGACGATGGACCTCGGGAGGTGGCGCCGGCCATGAGCGGCAAGGACTACGTGGAGAAGGACTACTACAAGGTCCTCGGCGTGCCCAAGGACGCCAGCGCCACGGAGATCAAGAAGACCTACCGCAAGCTGGCGCGCGAGTTCCACCCCGACGCCAACAAGGGCGACACCAAGGCCGAGGAGCGGTTCAAGGACATCTCCGAGGCGTACGACGTCCTCTCCGACGAGAAGCGCCGCAAGGAGTACGACGAGGCCCGCAGCCTCTTCGCCAACGGCGGCTTCCGGCCGGGCGGACCCGGCGGCACCGGCAGCTACAGCTTCGACTTCGGCGACCTCTTCAGCGGCAGCCAGGGCGGCGGCGGCGCCGGCGGCGGGCTGGGCGACGTCTTCGGCGGCCTGTTCAACCGCGGCGGCCGGCAGGCCCAGCCGCGGCGCGGCGCCGACGTCGAGACCGAGGTGACGCTCTCCTTCGAGGAGGCCGTCGACGGTGCCACCGTCCCGCTGCGGATGACCAGCCAGGCCCCCTGCCGGCTCTGCAACGGCACCGGCGCCAAGTCCGGCACCACCCCGCGGGTCTGTCCGACCTGCGTGGGCTCCGGCACGGTCAGCCGCGGTCAGGGCGCCTTCGCGCTCTCCGAGCCCTGCCGGGACTGCCGGGGCCGCGGCATGATCGTCGACGACCCCTGCCCCGACTGCCACGGCAGCGGCCGCGCCAGCTCCGCCCGCACCATGCAGGTCCGGATCCCGGCCGGCGTCCAGGACGCCCAGCGGATCCGCCTCAAGGGCAAGGGTGCCCAGGGCGAGCGCGGCGGCCAGCCCGGCGACCTGTACGTCACCGTCCACGTCGACCCGCACGCCGTGTTCGGGCGCAAGGGCGACAACCTGACGGTGACCGTCCCGGTGACCTTCCCCGAGGCGGCCCTCGGCGGCACCATCGAGGTGCCGACCCTGAACGGCCCGTCGGTGAAGCTCAAGCTGCCCCCCGGCAGCGCCAACGGCCTGACCCTGCGGGCCCGCGGCAAGGGCGCCACCCGCAAGGACGGCACCCGCGGCGACCTGCTGGTCACCATGGAGGTCGTGGTGCCCCAGGCCGTCACCGGCGACGCCCTGACCGCTCTGGAGCAGTACCGCGAGGCGACCGCCTCCGACGACCCGCGAGCCGCCCTCTTCCGAGCGGCGAAGGGAGCGTGACGACCAGATGACCCCCGACGACCCCATCGGCCCCGGCCTCGGCGACGGTCTTCCCGGTGGCGGCGGCGCCCGCCGCACCACCCGCCGGACCGCCCCGCAGCCCCAGTACGTGCTCACCGAGGAGACCCCGGTCTACGTGATCTCGGTGGCCGCCGAGCTCTCCGGCCTGCACCCGCAGACCCTCCGCCAGTACGACCGGCTCGGCCTGGTCAGCCCCGACCGCACCGCCGGACGCGGCCGCCGCTACTCCGCGCGCGACATCCAGCAGCTGCGCGAGGTCCAGCGGCTCTCCCAGGACGAGGGCATCAACCTGGCCGGCATCAAGCGGATCATCGAGCTGGAGAACCAGGTCGCCGCCCTGCAGTCCCGGATCGCCGAACTGGCCGACTCCCTGGAGGGCGCGGCCACCGCGCTCCAGCAGCGCGAGGCCACCATCCACGCCTCCTACCGGCGCGACCTCGTCCCCTACCAGCCCCCGACCCCGCACTCCAGCGCGCTCGTCGTCTGGCGCCCCAAGCGCTGACCGCCGTCGCGCGCTCGCGCACCACCGCCGGTACCCGCCGTACAGCGGGTACCGGCAGTATCGTTCCAGTGCGAAGGTTCAGGAAGCGGGGAACCGGCTCGAACACCACGCAGCAGTCGGCACGGGGGCACGCGGCGCCTAGGATGCCCAGGGCGGACCAGGTCCGCGCAGTCCACCCGGTCCAGCCAACGGCGAGGAGCCGCAGATGAGTGCCGGACACAGGTCTGGAGCCACCCACGAGGGTGTGCTGTCTCCGGAGGCCCGCAGCCTGTACCAGAAGGCCCTGCGGCACGACGGGCCGCTGACGGACGACCAGGGCTGTCCGCTGTCGCCCGAATCCGACCACGAACCGCTCCAGGAGTTGCTGCGGCTCGGTCTCCTCAATCCGGAAGTGGGCCCGCCGGGAACCTTCGCGGTGAAAGACCCCCGGCAGCTCGCCGAATCGGCCTCGAACAATCTCCAGATGGAGGCCGCCGATCTGCTCCGCCGGTCGATTTCGCTGCACGCGACGCTGCAGGAACTCGGCCTCGAATACCAGGCGCACACCACCGGACCGGAACCCGGCGGATCAATTGAGTACGTCCAGGGCCGCGGCACCATAAACCAGCTCCTGGAAACGCTGCTGGAGAACGCCTCGCGCGAGATGCTGACCGCACAGCCCGGCGGCGGGCGGGCGGCCGACGCATTGCGGATCGCCATCGACCGGGACATGAGATTCGTGCAGCGCGGCGGCACCATCCGGACCATTTACCAACCGGGTGCGCGCTATTCCAATCCGACGGTCGACTACGTACGGGAGATCACCCAGGCCGGCTGCCAGGTGAGGACCCTCGACGAGGCGTTCGCCAAGCTCATCGTGCTCGACCGCAAGGTGGCCGTGGTCACCGTCGGGGGCGAGGAGAATCGCGACCGCGCGGCCTTCATCCGGGACGAGGCGGTGATCAGCTACATCGTGCACGTGTTCAGCAGCCAGTGGGAGCGGGCCATTCCCTTCTCCGGCTCGCACGAGATCCCCCGCCAGGTGGTTTCGAGCATGCGTCAGCAAATCATCCGGATGATGCTCCAGGGGGCCGGCCACAGAACGATCGCGCGCCGGCTCGGACTGAGCGAGCGCACGCTGGCCCGGCACATCGCCGAACTCCGCGAGGAACACGAGGTCGAGACGCTCTTCCAGCTCGGCTGGAAACTCGCCCGGCAACAAGAAGGACCGATGCTGCCCGATGCATCGGTCCTTCCCCTTGACTGGCAAAAGTCCTACCAGTGACTGTCCATGTCGAGCATGGCAACCTGCTGGCGGTCGGCCCCCCAATGGGAGTCATCAGCGGTGGCCGAGCCCACTCCAATGAGCATTGCGATGCCCAGGAGGAATGCAGAGACAGCAATACGGCGCGCCTTCAGCACAACATCACTCCTTTCACGACAACTTACTGCGAGCATCGACTCATCGGGCGACGGTCGCACTAATGCGACCATATGATGACCCATAGAGGGCCGACATGTCACGCCCCAGTACACCCGCAGAGCGTTGCGAGGGCTGGCAGGAGCACGTCGACGACGTCTACTCTCACCCCGAACAAGCTCGCCTGATGTGAGCACAACCAACGTACGCGCCGGTCAGGCCCGGCGGTGTGTCATCTGACTGCCTGGCAGTCAGATGCCAGCACGACTCTGTGGACGCCAAGACCCGTCTCATTGGACGATCAACCCGCCCGTCGCAATAACAAACGTTGATTGTTCAGGCAGGACGGAACAGCACCTCCGAGCAGCGGTGCCATGTCTGCTCGCCTGACCACCACTTCCCCGGAGTCGTCATGAGCGAGCCCTATCTGCGCGACCTCCCCGCACAGGCCCATGAGGGCCGGCGCGCACGCGTGTTCCTGGCCGCGCCGCTGATGCGGTTGACCGGGCCGGCGGACAGTGTGGTGACCCTCGCCAGCCGGACGCGGCTGACGACGCTTCGCACCACCCTCCTCCGCAGCGGCGCCGCCGTGTACAGCGCCCACCACAGTGACGCCTGGACCGTCGCCGGGCGCGCCCCCGAGCCCCGGGTGCCGTCGGACTTCCGCGCGCTGCAGTCCGCGGACCTCGTCTTCGCCTACGTCGGCGCGCCGCTGTCGGCCGGCGTCAGCCTGGAGCTGGGCTGGGCGTCGGCGCTGCGCAAGCCGATCGTCCTGCTCGTCGACGAGGCCATCACCCACAACCCGCTGATCGCCACCATCGAGCAGGTCGCCCCCGTCCTGCCGCTGGTCTTCGACGACACCTGGTCCCAGGAGGCCCTCCACCACACCGTGGAGACCGCCCTCGACTGGGCCGGCATGGCGCTCTCGCTGCGCGAGGGCTTCTGGACCGCCCCCGGCGAGCAGTTCACCGTCCCCCGGCAGCAGCCCCCCGCCGTCGGCCCGGCCGGCTACTGGCCCACCGGCGCGGCCACCGGCTGACCGCCGCTCAGTCATCGCGGCAGCCCCGCATCCGCCATCCGAGCTGGAACAGCGTCCGGGCGCCGTGGCGCTCGCGCAGGCGGGAGATGTGGGCGGCCACGGAGCGTTCGCTCAGGCCGATCCGGGCGGCGATGGCCCGCTGGGTGAAGCCGCGGGAGAGGAGGCGCCCGATCCGGACGGCCACCGGGTGCGGAACGGCGGCCGACCAGTCGGTGACGGTGGCGCGGCACCAGTCGCGCTCGAAGGTGGCGACCAGCGCGTCCACCGTGGCCCGGTCGGTGATGAACGCGGCGGCGCTGTGGTCGGCCCGCGCGGAGACCACCGCCGTGGTCCGGTCGACGATGATCATCCGGTCGAAGGGCTCGTCCAGCAGGCGGATCTGCGAGCCGTGCGGGACGACCGCGTTCGCGTACTCGATCACCTCGGGCTGACGGCGCACCACGGGCTGGTAGATGGTCCGGATCCGCCGCCCGGTCATCAGCAGCGGGACGTCCTGGGTGACCGACAGTTCGAGGGTGGCCCGCCGGCGGGTCCCCGGCTGGGCCGTCAGCAGCTCCTCCCGGCACTCCGCGACCAGCAGGGCGAGCCGGTGCCGGATGGCCTCCGGGCCCTCGACGCAGGGCGACAGCGGGGCCGGCTGGCGGGTGGCGTCGAAGGTGGCGCTCAGCGGCGCCAGGGTGCCGGGCAGCTGCTCGGCGCGCACCAGCAGCCTGGTCGCCTCGGTGCGCAGCTCGGCGGCCCGGCGGTCCCCGGCCGTGCGCGGGCTGACGGCGGTGTACCCGCCCGCGGTGCGTTCGAGCAGACCGCGGGCGACCAGACCGGCCAGCGCGACCGGGTCGGCGGCGGACGACGCGGTGAGCCGGCCGCCGTTGGCCAGCGCGGTCAGGTAGAGGCCGTGCTCCGCGGCGGTGGGCTCATCCGTCATCACGGCCGCCGCGCATCAGCCAGCCGAGCTGGAAGAGGGTCTGGGCGCCGTAGCGGTCGCGCAGCCGGGAGATGTGGGCGGCCACCGTGCGCTCGCTCAGGCCGAGGCGGGTGGCGACGGCGCGCTGGGTCAGGCCGCGGGCGAGCAGCCGGCCGACCCGGTCGGGCGCGTTGTGGGCGGGCCCCTGGCTGAGCACGGCGGACCAGTCGGTGGCGTCGGCCCGGGACCAGTCGCGCTCGAAGGCGTTGACGATGAAGGCGATCGCGGCCGGGTCGCTGATGAAGGCGGCGGTGCTGTGGTCGTCGCTGGCGGAGATCACCGCGACCGAGCGGTCGAAGATCATCAGCCGCTGGAACGGCTCGTCCAGGATCCGGATCAGCGAGCCGCGCCGGGTGACCTCCTCGGCGTAGGCGAGGGCGGCCGGTTCGGAGATCGCGACGGGCTGGTAGAGGGTGCGCAGCGAGCAGCCGCGCTGGAGGAGCTTGACGTCCTGCTGGATGGCGATCTTGAGCGCGTCGGGCGGGCGGTGGCCGGGCTGGGCGGTGAGGACCTCGGTGCGGCAGTCGGAGACCAGCTGGGAGATCCGGTGCCGGATGTGGATGTGGCCCTCGATGTAGACGGCGCCGCCGGAGCGCTCGGGCGGGCGGGGCATCGCGTCGTAGGCGCGGGTGAGGGCGTCCAGGGCGCCGGGCAGGTTCTCGGCGCGCACCAGCAGGCGGGTGGCCTCGCTGCGCAGTTCCGCGCCGAGGCGGTCGCTGACCGAACGGGGGCTGACGGCGGTGTAGCAGGCGTCCATCGGATTGGTCATCAGCAGGCCGATGGAGACCAGCTGGCGGACGGCGTCCTGGTCCGGGTCGGGGACGTCGGCGATACGGATCCGGCCGCCGTCGGCGAGGATCGCGAGGTAGAGCCGGCGGGCGGCTTCGTCGGGGTCGCCGGCGGACGCGGCGGCGCCCGGCCCGGAGCGGCCCGGCCCGGAGCCGTCCGGGCCGTCCGCCGGGTCCGCCGTCGCCTCGAACGTCACGTCGAACGCTCCCTGCCGGATGCTCTGGGGTATCGGTGCTCCGCGCGCCGCGCGGTCGCCGGTGATGATCAAGGTACTGGGAGCCGGCGGTCCCCCGGGCCCCGGGTGCCGTCGCACGCGGGCCCGGGGGCCGCCGGTGTACGCCGCGGTCCAGCGCTTCCGGCGAGGCGGAGCAGCAACGCCTCGCCGACTCCGGTCCCGGGGGCCATCACCACACATGGCGTCCCGGCCGGCGCTCTCCCCCCCGATATGCAGGCACGTGCGGACGTACCGGTCGCATCCAGTATGAAGAGCAAGTCGCCGTCCTCGGGCTGCGGTTGCCCGGACGACCTGGCGTGGCTCCACCCTCACAGGCGTGACGGCCGGTGAACAAGTGCCACCCTGCTTCATGTTCTCGCAATTGCAGGAACCTGCACGGGCGGTTCGGCGCGGGCTCCCGCGGCCCGTTTGCGCCTTCCGCCAACCCGCAGGTCAGCCGGGTGGGGCGGGGGTTTTCCGACCGTCCGGCCGGTCGGTGGCGGAGCAGCGTGTTCCGGAACCCGGCGCGTCCGGGCACCGCCGGACGCGTTCAGCGGGCCAGCAGCCGGCCGCCGGCCAGGGCGGCGGCGGTGCCGCCCGCCGCGAGCGCCCAGCCGGCCAGCAGCAGGGCGAACAGGGCGGCGGCGAGCCCGGTGAAGCCGGCGAACCCGGTGTGCCGGGCGAGCGCGGACGCCCCGGTGACGCAGGTGCCGACCGGGAAGGTGAAGGCCCACCAGGTCATCGCGAACCCCATCCCGGCCCGCCGGGCGCGCAGGTTGGCCGCGACGGCGAGCAGCAGCCAGAGCATCGCGACGCCCAGCACCGCCACCCCGAACAGCTCGGCGAGGGCGACCGCCACGGGCGCCAGGCCGGGGAACACCGGGCCCGCGGCGTCGGCCAGCTGGTGGACGGCGGTGGTGGACTGGCCGAGCGGGCCGAGCACCAGGAAGAGCGTCGGGGTGAGCGCCAGGGCGGGCAGCTTGCTGTGCACCAGGCCGGTGAGCACCACCGGCAGCAGCGCCAGGGTGGCCAGCAGGCCGATCCCGAACAGCGTCGCGCACCCGTACAGCAGGGTCTGCCGGGCCGCGCCGGCCGGCAGGTGCGGGACGAGCGCCGGGCCGGTGGCGGAGGCGACCAGCGGGGCGACCACGGGCAGCAGCCAGGTCGGGTTGGCGGCGAGCGGGGAGACGGCGTGCCGGGTGATCATCAGGTACGGGATGCCGGCCGCGACGGCGAGCGCGTACAGCGTGCCGGCCGTCCAGAGCACGAGGTCGAGCGCCACGGCCGGGCCGGTACCGATCACCCGGGAGCCGACGGTCAGGGTGCCGAGGCCCACCGAGAGCAGCGCCATCGGCGGGCAGCCGTAGAAGACGGCGGTGGCCGGGTCGTCCAGCAGGTGGGCGCGGGCGGCCGAGCGGTGCCGGGTGAGGTGGACGGCCCGGGCGGCGCCGATCACCAGCAGGCCGGCCAGCCCGAGCGCCCACATCAGCTCGGCGAAGCCGGTCAGCCCGGGCCACCGGACCGGCAGGACGGCCGCGCCGTTGGCCGTGATGGCGGTCCCCATGACCACCGCGTACCAGTTCGGGCCGAGCTGGGCGAGGTCGAAGCGGCGGACGCGGACGGATGCGCGGGGACCGGGGGCGGGGGCGGGGCTGAGCAGGGTGGCCATGGCACCCACCGTCGCCCGGCCCGGGCGGCGGCGGTAGCGCCGCCTGCTCTATGAGGGCATAGCCTGAGTCTATGGCCCTCTCTCCGCGCGTCCCCGAACTCGGTGCGCTGGAGCTGCTGCTCGCGGTGGCCCGGCTCGGCAGCGTCGGCCGGGCGGCCGCCGAACTCGGGGTGAGCCAGCCGACCGCCAGCGCCCGGATCAAGGGCATGGAGCGGCAGATCGGCGTCCCGCTGCTGGAGCGCTCCCCACGCGGCTCCCGGCCCACCGAGGCGGGCCGGCTGGTGGTCGAGTGGGCGCGGCAGGTCGTGGAGGCGGCGCAGGCGCTGGACGCCGGGATCGACGCGCTGCGCGAGCGCCGGGACGCCCGGCTGACCGTGGTGGCCAGTCTGACCGTCGCCGAGTACCTGATGCCGGGCTGGCTGCTGGCCCTGCACGCGGCCAGCCCGGGCACGGCGGTGACGCTGCGCACCGCCAATTCGGCGGACGTGGCGGGCCACGTGCTGGCCGGGGACGCGGACCTCGGCTTCGTCGAGGGGCCGCTGCCCCCGGCCGGGCTGGCGGGCGCGGTGGTGGCGGCCGACCGGCTGGTGGTCGTGGTGGCGCCGGACCATCCGTGGGCACGGCGCCGCGCGCCGCTGTCCGGCCGGGAGCTGGCACAGACCCCGCTGGTGCTGCGCGAACCGGGTTCGGGCACCCGGGAGGTGCTGGAGATGGCACTGGCGCCGTACGGGGGCACCGCGCCGCCGCGGCTGGAGCTGGCCTCCTCGACGGCGCTGAAGGCGGCCGCGATGACCGGGGCCGGACCGGTCTGCCTGAGCGAGCTGGCGGTGGTGGAGGAGCTGGCGACCCGGCGGCTGGTGGCGGTGCGGCTGGTGGCGGAGCTGGACCTGCGGCGGCCGCTGCGGGCGGTCTGGCCGGCCGGGCAGCGGCCGACCGGCCCGGCCCGGGAGCTGCTGGCGCTGACCCGGCGGACGGCCGGCACCCACCAGGCGCGGATGGCGCAGGCCCGGACCCTGCCGCCGAGGACGGCCCGCGAGCCCGCCGCCTCGCCCGAGCGCCCCGCGCTGCGGGTCCGCCCCGACCGTTCATCCAAAAGTTGAGCGGAATAGACTCAACTTAGTGCATGCTGTACACGGCAGACATCACGCACGACGAGGGAGGACCCCCCAGCAGTGGACGCCAGCAAGTTCACCACCAAGACGCAGGACGCCCTGTCCGCCGCGATCCGGCAGGCCGGGGCCGTCGGCAACCCGGACGTCAAGCCGGTGCACATCCTGACCGCCCTGCTGGATCAGCCCGAGGGCATCGCCAGACCGCTGCTGGAGGCGGTCGGCGCGGACGTGTCCCGGATCGACGCCGAGGCCCGCCGCCAGGCCGCCGCGCTGCCCAGCGCCTCCGGCGCCACCGTCGCCGCGCCACAGCTGGCCCGCGACACCCTGGCGGTGCTGACCGAGGCCGACAAGCGCGCCGACGACCTCGACGACCAGTACGTCTCCACCGAGCACCTGCTCGTCGGCCTGGCCGCCGAGGGCGGGGCGGTCGCCGAGCTGCTGGTGCAGCAGGGCGCCACCCCGAAGGCGCTGCTCGCCGCGTTCAAGGACGTCCGGGGCAGCGCCCGGGTCACCTCCCCGGACCCGGAGGGCACCTACAAGGCGCTGGAGAAGTACGGCACCGACCTCACCCAGGCGGCCCGCGACGGCAAGCTCGACCCGGTGATCGGCCGGGACCAGGAGATCCGCCGGGTGGTCCAGGTGCTCTCCCGCCGGACCAAGAACAACCCGGTGCTGATCGGCGAGCCCGGCGTCGGCAAGACCGCCGTGGTCGAGGGCCTGGCCCAGCGGATCGTGGCCGGCGACGTCCCGGAGTCGCTGCGCGGCAAGCGCCTGGTCTCCCTGGACCTCGGCGCGATGGTCGCCGGCGCCAAGTACCGCGGCGAGTTCGAGGAGCGGCTGAAGGCCGTCCTCAACGACATCAAGCAGAGCGACGGCCAGGTCGTCACCTTCATCGACGAGCTGCACACCATGGTCGGCGCGGGCGCCGGCGGCGACTCCGCGATGGACGCCGGCAACATGCTCAAGCCGATGCTGGCCCGCGGCGAGCTGCGGATGGTCGGCGCCACCACCCTGGACGAGTACCGCGAGCGGATCGAGAAGGACCCGGCCCTGGAGCGCCGCTTCCAGCAGGTGCTGGTCGGCGAGCCCAGCGTCGAGGACTCCATCGCCATCCTGCGCGGCCTCAAGGGCCGCTACGAGGCGCACCACAAGGTGCAGATCGCGGACGCCGCCCTGGTCGCCGCGGCCACCCTCTCCCACCGGTACATCACCTCCCGCTTCCTGCCCGACAAGGCGATCGACCTGGTCGACGAGGCGGCCTCCCGGCTGCGGATGGAGATCGACTCCTCCCCGGTCGAGATCGACGAACTCCAGCGCTCCGTCGACCGGTTGCGGATGGAGGAGCTGGCCCTGGAGAAGGAGTCGGACCCGGCCTCGGTCGACCGGCTGGCCAAGCTGCGCCGCGATCTCGCCGACAAGAACGAGCAGTTGAGCGTGCTCACGGCCCGCTGGGAGCAGGAGAAGAAGAGCCTGAACCGGGTCGGCGAGCTCAAGGAGCGGCTGGACGACCTGCACGGCGCGCTCGAACGCGCCCAGCGGGACGGCGACTTCGAGCGCGCGTCCAAGCTGATGTACGCCGAGGTCCCGGCGGCCGAGAAGGAACTCGCCGAGGCCCAGGAACGCGCCGCCGGCGAGGACACCTCCGCCTCGATGGTCAAGGAGGAGGTGGGCCCGGACGACGTGGCCGACGTGGTGGCCTCCTGGACGGGCATCCCGGCCGGCCGGCTGATGGAGGGCGAGAGCGCCAAACTCCTGCGCATGGAGGAGGAGCTGGGCCGACGCCTGATCGGCCAGGCGGAGGCCGTGCAGGCCGTCTCGGACGCGGTGCGGCGCACCCGCTCCGGCATCGCCGACCCGGACCGCCCGACCGGCTCGTTCCTGTTCCTCGGCCCGACCGGCGTCGGCAAGACCGAACTCGCCAAGGCCCTGGCCGACTTCCTCTTCGACGACGAGCGGGCGATGGTCCGCATCGACATGAGCGAGTACGGCGAGAAGCACTCGGTCTCCCGCCTGGTCGGCGCGCCGCCCGGGTACGTCGGCTACGAGGAGGGCGGCCAGCTCACCGAGGCGGTCCGCCGCCGCCCGTACAGCGTGGTGCTGCTGGACGAGGTGGAGAAGGCCCACCCCGAGGTCTTCGACGTCCTGCTCCAGGTGCTCGACGACGGCCGGCTCACCGACGGCCAGGGCCGCACGGTGGACTTCCGCAACGCGATCCTGATCCTCACCTCCAACCTCGGCAGCCAGTTCCTGGTGGACCCGGCCACCCCGGAGGAGCGGAAGAAGGACCTCGTACTGGAGTCGGTGCGGGCCGCCTTCAAGCCGGAGTTCCTCAACCGGCTCGACGACATCGTGGTCTTCGACCCGCTGGGCACCGCCGAGCTGAGCCGGATCGTCGACCTCCAGGTGGCCCGGCTGGGCGACCGGCTGCGCGACCGCCGGCTCAGCCTGCACGTCTCCGAGGCCGCCCGGGACTGGCTGGCGCTCACCGGCTACGACCCGGCGTACGGCGCCCGGCCGCTGCGCCGGCTGGTGCAGTCCGCGATCGGCGACCAGCTGGCCCGGGCGATCCTGGCGGGCCAGGTGCACGACGGCGACACCGTGCTGGTCGAGCGGGACGAGGACGGCGACCGGCTCACCGTCCGTGCCCGCGGGCCGCTGGAGAAGTAGCCGCCCGTCACCACCGGACGATCATGGTCCGGCCCCGGCCGACCCCGGGGCCGGACCATGATCCGGCCATGCCCGGCCCGGTGACGGCCACCCCTGTGAGGCGGGCCCCGGATGAGGCAGGATGGACTCGGAAGGGCGGCCTCTCATTGCCGACCACCACGTGCACTGAGGAAGAGGACCCCATGAGCATCGACCCGTCGTCCATCCCGTCGTTCGGCATGCCCCAGGGTGGCCAGCCCGGAGGCCAGGGCGGGCGTCCGGCCGGCCCGCCGCCGATCATCGTCCCGGACCAGAACCTGGTGGGCCAGCTCCTCGACCAGATGCAGCTCAAGCACGGCGTCGACGAGGAGGGCGACCTCACCGCCCCCTGGGAGGGCTTCCGCGTCTACTACATGTTCCGCGGCGAGCAGAAGGAGCTCTTCGCCGTCCGGGCGTTCTACGACCGCCCGTACCCGCTGGAGAAGAAGGGCGAGATCCTCGACCTGATCGACGAGTGGAACCGCGAGACCCTCTGGCCCAAGGTCTACACCCACACCCACGAGGACGGCGTGGTCCGCCTGATCGGCGAGGCCCAGATGATCGTCGGCACCGGCGTCAACCTGGACTACTTCGTCACCACCACCGCCAACTGGACCCAGGCCGCCGTGGGCTTCGAGCAGTGGATCGTCGAGCGCCTCGGCCTTCAGGACGAGATCGAGGGCGAGGACGGCAAGGGCAAGCCGTCCGAGGGCACCGACGAGAGCTGATCACCGGTCGCGGCCGATCACCGGTCGCCGACCGCCGACCGCGGACCGCCCGGGGGCTCCGGTTTCCCGCTCCGGTTCCTGCTCCGGCTCCTGCTCCGGCTTCCCGCTCCGGCTTCCCGTACGGCCCGCCACCGGCACCCGGTGGCGGGCCGTCGTCGTCCCCGCGGCCGCCCCGGCCGTCACCGGCGGCGACGGTGCCGCCTGAGGTGCCGCAGGAGCAGCAGGCACAGGGCGGCGAGGACGAGCGCCGAGAACCCGACGACCAGCGGGCCCGGGAGGTCCCCCGCACCGGCCGACGCGGTCACCGATCCGGCGCCGCCGGGAGTCCTCGGGAAGGTGACGGTGGCGCGCGTGGTGTGCTCGGCCGGCCCGCTCCCGAGCGTGAGCTCCACGGTCCACGGGCCGTCCGGCAGCCCCGGGTCCAGCGGGACGGTCACCTCCCCGGCGTCGCCCGGGGCCAGGGTGGTGCCCGCCTTGACCGGGAACGGCCCGGCGCGCAGTCCGCCCGGCCCGTCGAGGAGCGAGAGCGCCCCGCCGACGTCCAGCGCGCGGCCGCCCGTGTTGTGGACCCGGGCGTGCACCTCCGCCCGCCCGTCCCGGGCCCTGGCCGGCCACAGCCGCCCGATCGTGAAGTCCGTCGGCGGCTCGCCGCCGGGACCGACGTCGAGGTACATCCGGACCCCGACCCGCCCCACGACCGCCAGCTGGTGCGCGCGGTCCGCGGCGGCCCCGGTCTGGGCCCAGATGACGCCGTAGCGCTCCCCGGCGGAGGCGTTCGCGGGCACCCGGACGGTGGCGCGCACCGGCGCCGTCGCGGAGGGCGCCAGGTCGAGCTCCGTCGTGTCGAGCGACGTCCAGCCGGTCAGCTCGTTGGGGGTGCGCTCGGGGGCGAAGGCGAACTCCCCGTTCGCGACGGCGGCCGCCCCGGCGTAGAGGGTGACGTGCATCGGCGCCGACGACTCGTTGCTGACCTCCACCCGCCGCTCGATGACCGAGCCCGGGGCGAGGTGGTCGACGACGTAGGCCTGCGCCCGGGGATCGTCCCGGCGGTCCTCCGGGGCGTCGAGCAGCCTGATGCCGATGGTCCTCCCCGCAGCGTCCGGCCCCGGGGAGGGCGTCCCCGGTACTCCGTCCGCCGCCGCCGGCAGCACCCCGAGTGCCTGGACGACGGCCAGCACCAGCAGCAGGGCCCAGGAGCGGCGCACGCCCCCGGGCCGCTCGGCGGGCTCGGGCATCTCAGGCAACGGAGTGGGTCAGCGTTCCGGTGTAGATCCCGCCCACGGCGCTGGCGGGCAGGTCGACGGCGACCGTCGGGTTCCAGGTCGCGGTGTTGTCGCCGACGCCGGAGGTCCCGGTGACCACCGTCTGGGCGGAGTTGCTCAGCGTCACGCTGGTCGGGGTGACGGTGATGGTGCCGGTCGTCGTCACCGTCCCGGGCGTGTAGGTGGCCCGGGAGGCGGGCACCGTCGACGGGCCGTTGGTGAAGTCGGTGACCGAGGCCGTCACCGTCCAGGAGGCCGACAGCAGGGCGCGCGCGTCGACCACGTTCACCGGGCCGATCGGCGCGCTGACCGTGGTTCCGGGCGCGCCCGAACCGAGGGCGGCGCTGACCGGCACCGTCATCGTCAGTGCGCCGGAGGTGACGATGAAGGTGAGCGTGGTGCTGGGGTCGTACGCGGCGACGGCCAGGCCCGGCTGGACCATGACGAGGGCGGCGGACGCGGCGGCGACGGCAAGGGTTCGTAAACGCATGATGACTCCCGAAAGCCCCCGAGAGCGGACATTCCGATTGACGTAATGTCAGAGAAACCGGTGCGGCCGGCTCCCGCAAGGCGAAGCCCTCCGCACTGCGCCGGAGGAATGACCGCACCTCGGAGCTTGTCCGCGCCCCACGGCCGACGGAGGATTGGGCCGACCGCAATCTGTGAGGAGCCGTGATGGGTGCGAGGCCGCTGTTGAACCGCCGGCTGGCGGGCATGGGAACGACGATCTTCGCCGAGATGTCCGCCCTGGCCACGGCCACCGGCTCGATCAACCTCGGCCAGGGCTTCCCGGACACCGACGGCCCCGAGCAGGTCCGCGAGGCCGCCGTCCGGGCCCTGCGCGAGGGCCGGGGCAACCAGTACCCGCCCGGCCCCGGCATCCCCGAGCTGCGCACCGCGATCGCCGCGCACCAGCAGCGCCGCTACGGCCTCGGCCTCGACCCGGACACCGAGGTGCTGGTCACCGCCGGCGCCACCGAGGCCATCGCCGCCTCCCTGCTCGCCCTGCTGGAGCCCGGCGACGAGGTCATCGCCCTCGAACCCTTCTACGACTCCTACGCCGCCTGCATCGCCATGGCCGGCGCCGTCCGCGTCCCGCTCACCCTGCGGGCCCCGTCCTTCCGCCCCGACCTCGACGAGCTGCGCTCGCTGATCACCCCGCGCACCCGGCTGCTGCTGATCAACACCCCGCACAACCCCACCGGCCTCGTCCTGACCCCCGACGAGCTCACCGCCATCGCCGCACTCGCCGTCGAGCACGACCTGCTGGTGGTCACCGACGAGGTCTACGAGCACCTCGTCTTCGACGGCGCCCACCACCCGATCGCCGCCCTGCCCGGCATGCGCGAGCGCACCGTCACCATCTCCTCGGCCGGCAAGACCTTCTCCTTCACCGGCTGGAAGGTCGGCTGGGTGACCGCCGCCCCCGAACTGGTCGCCGCCGTCCGCACCGCCAAGCAGTACCTCACCTACGTCAGCGCCGGCCCCTTCCAGTACGCCGTCGCCGAGGCCCTGGACCTGCCCGACGCGTACTTCGACGACTTCCGCGCGGACCTGCGGCACAAGCGCGACCTGCTCGCCGACGGCCTCACCGCCGCCGGCTTCCGGGTCTTCCAGCCGCAGGGCACCTACTTCATCACCACCGACATCACCCCCCTCGGCGAGAAGGACGGCATCGCCTTCTGCCGCTCCCTCCCGGAACGCTGCGGCGTCGTCGCCATCCCCAACGCCGTCTTCTACGACGACCCCGAGGCCGGCCGGCCACTGGTGCGGTTCACCTTCTGCAAGCGGACCGCCGTCCTGGAGGAGGCCGTCGAACGGCTGTCCCGACTCTGAGCCCCACCAGACGGATCAGATGGCCAGGTGGGCGCGGGCGAGGTCACGCACCCGGTCCACCGCCCCCGGGGCCAGCCGGGCCAGCAGCGGCAGCGCGTGCGGCCAGCCGTCGTCCTCCAGTACCTCGCCCGTCAGCTGCCGGGCCCCCACCTCGTCCGGCGGCACGGCGGGGCCGAACGCCAGGGCCAGCGCCCGCACCCGGCGGGTGGCCCGCTCCGCGGCCGACAGCGCGTCCTGCGGCGGGTCCGCCGGGCCCGGCACGGCCTCGGCGACCGCGCCGCCCGGGGCGAGCAGGACCGGGAGACGGATCAGCTGCCCGGCGACGGCGGCGAGCACCGCCGCGCGCCGCTCCGGTGAGCGCGCCCGATCCGCCGTCCGGCGGGCCTCGTCGAGGTCGCCGCGCAGGGTGTGGAGGACGGCGAGCCCGCCGAGCGGCAGCTGCCCCGGCTCGTTGGCGGCGGTCTGTTCGGCCAGGACGGCCAGGTGCGTACGGAGGTCGGCCCGCCGGTCCGCGGCGCGCAGCACGGCGTCCACCAGCACCGTGTCGAAGTCCCACGCCTGCGGGGCGTGCTCGGTGTAGCGACCGGCCTCGTGCAGAGCCGCCCGCAGCGGTCCCGACTCGGTGCACGGCACGGCGAGCAGCAGTTCCGCCAGCTCCGGCAGCGGTGAGCCCGACCGGCCGGGGAGGCCGGCGCGTCCGGCCGACCCGCGCCGCTGCTCCCCGGCGAGGCCGGCGGCGGCCTGCGGATCGTGCCCGGACGCCCCGACCGCGACGGCGGCCAGGGTCTGCCGGACCTGTCGGCCCCGCTGTCGCCCGGCCACCTGTCGCGCTTCCTCGACCAGGCCCGCGTGGGCCAGTGCCTGCGCGACCACGCCCGCGGCCGCGACCGCCGACGGGCCGTCGCCGGACTCCACCGCCCGCAGCGCCGCACCGGCGAACCCGGCGGCCGCCGCGCGGTCCCCCGCGGCCGTACGGCCGAGCGAAGCGGCCGCGAGGATCCGGGCGCGGTCGGCGGGCTCGGCGGTCCAGCCGGCCGGCTCGGCGGCTTCGGCGGAGCCGGCGCAGGTCGCGAGCGCCCCGGCCAGGAGGGGGAGCCAGCGAGGTCGGTGCACCGGCGCGCGGTACGCCGCGGCGCGCTCCGCCAAAGGTCCTTCCAGGGTCCTCCGGGCCTTCAGCAACTTGCCCGAGCGGGCCTCCGCGAGCGCCTGCCCGACGGGGTCCGCCGGCGCCCCCGGCTCCTGCTCCGCCGCCGCGAGCAGTTCGAAGGCGGCCGAGCGGACGTCCAGGCCGGAACAGCCGGTCAGCAGCGGTGCCGGGACCTCCGCCAGCAGCTCCCTCACCTCCTCCGGCGGCGTTCCGGTCGCCATCAGCGCCTCGGCCGTCCGGGCCAGGGCGGCGGGCAGCGCGGAGTCGGCGTTCTGCTCCCGGAAGGCCGCCCTCAGCCGGTCGACGGCCAGCCGCGCCAGCTCCCTCGCGGCGGTCCCCCGGACCGGGGCCAGCACGGTGGCGGCCCAGGCCGCCGGCTCCACGGCGGCCCGGGCCCGGCCTTCCTGCTCGATCCGGTCGTACAACCGCTCGGCACGGTCGGCGGCGCCGTCGGCGACGGCCGCCCACACCTCGATCGCGAGCGCCGGGTCCCCGGCCGTCTCGGCGTACAGCTCCAGGCCGTCCAGCAGGTCGTCGGCCCGGTCCGGCTCGTACGGCCGCAGCAGCGCGGCGCCCCGCACCACGGCCGCGAGGCTCGCGGAGCCGTGGTCGCCGATCGCGGCCAGCCGCCGGTAGCCCTCGTCCCGCCGACCCGTCCCGATCAGCGCGACGGCGGCCACCGCGGCCGTCCCCGGAAGGTCGTCGACCGCCGGCATCAACGGCACCCGCTGCCGGTGGGCACGGAGCGTCCGGTCGTTCGCCCGATCGGCCGACGCCTGCGCCTCGGCGGGCCGCCACTGCGCCAACTCCGTGGCGATCCCGGCCAGTCCGGCCCCCCGGTCAGCCGGCCGGGGCCGGACCGCCGCCAACGCCCCGGCCCGCTCGTGCTCCCCGACCAGACCCAGCGCGAGCGGCAACCCGGAGGGTGCCCCGACCGCGTGCGCCCGCAGCAGTTCACGCGAGGCCGCGACCCCGGCCAGCACCTCCAACACCTCGGGCGTGACCGGCCGACGCTTCACCAGCTCGGCCAGTTCGTCGAGTTGGGCGACGGCGAGCTCCGCGTCCCGCTGCCCGGCCAGCAGCAGCCCGCGAGGAGGATCGAGCAGGTGATCGGCCAACCGGTCGACGTCCCCCGTCTGCCGCAGCAGCCGCGGGTAGCCGGTCAGGAGGTAGCGGGGCGTGTCCGGCGGCCAGCGGAGATCGTCCCGGTACCGGGCCGCCCACGCGTGCAGCAGGTTCCGCGACGAGGCCAGCGCCTCGTCGTCGATCCGGGCCAGGGCCGCCTCACGCAACCGGCTGCTCCCCAGCACGTACGCGTCGGGCGCGACGGACGGGTCGACCGCCAGGCTCCGCCCGGCCGCACGCTCCAGCAGTTCGCAGATCTCGAACAGCAAGCCCTCGGAACGGTCGTCCCTGATCAGTGCGGCCAGGTCGCGCCCGGTGAGACCGCCGCACGCGACGGCCAGCAGCCCGGCCACCCGGCGCCCCAGCCGGTCCCCGAGCAGCTCCCGCAACGCGGCGGACGCCGCCCGATGAGCCTCCCCGGCCACCGGCGACGGCCGCAGGGCGCGGACGCAGTCGGGATCGAACAGCGGATGGTCGGACGGCAGTCCGGACGGCTCGACGTCCGGCCGGCTGCCCACCAGGACGCGCATGCCGGGCGGCGGCTCGGCCGGCAGCAACCTCGCGATGCTCCGCTCGGTGTGCGCCTGCTCATGGAGCCCGTCGACCACCAGCAGCAGGGTCCGCCCGCGCGCCGCGCTGGCGGCGGCGGCCTCCGGGTAGAGCCGGTACAGCTCGGCGACCGTCGGACGCACTCCCGGCGGGGACTTGGGGCTCACGACCACCGCGAGCTGGTCCGTCATGGTCGCCAGGAAGTCCTCCTGGCTGTCGGCACCGTGCCCGCCGGAGACGAAGTAGCAGACCGTGTCGACACCCGGCAGCGGGTGGTTCATCACGAAGGAGGCGAGCATCGTCGTCGTCCCGGCCACCGGCTCGCCCTGCCAGCAGAGGTAGGCCGGCGCCTCCCGGCCCACCGCGTGATCCGCCATGTCGGCCCACTCGCCCTCCCGGCCGACCAGCTCCGAGCGGGCCAACTGCGGTGCCAGGTGCACCTGGTGGACACACGCCGGGACCGAACCGGACGCCGCGGCCCGCTTCGGCCGGGACGGCCGACCACCACGACGGGCGTCCTTCTCGGCGCGCGCGGCCTGCACGAGCCGGTGCCAGGCCCGCTGCCCGATCCGGCCGTACCCACGGGCGGCGGCCCGCTCCTCCAGGTAGCCCACCAGGGTGAGGTAGTAGGCGTCGTTCTCCGTGCTGGGCACGGTGTGGCTCATCCAGTCGCTGAACGTCGAGGAGCCGATCTCCTCGCCCCGGCCCGCCGAACGCAACGCCACCCTGACCTGGCCGCCGGACACGTCCGCCGCCTCGAAGAGCCTTCGCAGCCTCGTGGTGAGCTCCTCGACCGCCGACCCCGGAGCCACACCCTTGCCGCTCATCGCCGGACACCTCCCGCACCGTTCCCGACCAGCGTAGATACCGCGCCCCCAGCTGTCCGGCGATCGCCGGAAACCCCCCGGACGGCGGATACCTGAGGCACTCCGACCCGGCGGAACAGCCCCGGGTCACCGCCGAGAGGCCCCGCCCATGCCCACGCCGACCGCCCTGCTCACCGACGCCGCCACCCTGGCCGGCGCCACCGGCCTCGCCTACACCACCGCCGTCCTCACCGTGGCCCTCGCCTCCGTCCTCTTCCGCACCCCCGCCCGCCGCCGCGACGCCCGCGCCACCCTCGCCCTCCTCCTCCGCCGCACACAGCGTTAGAACGCTCCGGAAACTCGAGTTAGAACGGATCTCGGACGTTTCGGCAGCGTCGAAAACGCTGCGCGGAAACATGAGATGTGCTGAAGCACCCACACCGGGCCGCCTCACATGGAAAACTGGCCTCCGCCGACACCTTCGGTAGCCCAACTCCGATCACTGCACGCAGATCCCGCCACCGAGCGGGTTTTCAACGATTGGAGGATCAACACATGCTCAGGTCGCTGAGCAGGTGGTTGAAGCGCCACCGGAGCAAGTTGGCGGCGATCACGGCGACGGCAGTCGTCTCCGAGGTCACCAAGCGGATCATCTCAGCTGTGTGGTGACGGTTGATCCTTGACACCGCCAGTGTCGAGGAGCAACCGCCACCCGGGCCGCTATCCGAACTCCATCCCGGGGCAACGGGATTGAACTCTGGTAGCGGCCGACCAGGGGCTGCGGGTGAATACGCAGTCACTACTACACAACACCGCTCGACCCTATGGCCCAATCCAATCCGTCGTCCACCTGCGTAGCTCGTGCACCCGAATCGAACCGCGCAGGTGCAACGGATGATGGATAGCCCCGCATAAGCGGGGATGAACCCTCGGAGGTTTCCGCCGCTTCGACCGCGTCGGCCCCGCAGTCGCGGGGATGCTTGACCGTCCGAAGGGAGAACCGCCGAATCACCCATGCGTCTTCCGCCCTCCTGCTAGCTTCAGAGCCCTCCGACAACGCACCACACGGACGGACCGCGATCGGAATGCCCTCCACCCTCACCCCTTCGACCCTGCCCGAGGCATCCGGGCGCCTCCGCTGGGATCCCCGGCGCGAGGAGTGCGTTCAAGTGATCGACAAGAGCGGCGCGTTGAAGTCAGTGAGCCTGCTGGCGCTGCTCCGCAGCGCGGACGACCTCCGCAGCGTGGTCGGCGGATCGCCCGGGGAGCAGGTGGCGCTGATCGAGTTCCTCCTGGCCATCTGCTACGCCTCGGGCACCTATCCGGACTCCTCCCGGCAGTGGCTGGACCGGGTGGATTCACGCCACCCGCTCGACGAGGCCGCCGACTGGCTGGCCGACGAGGCGGACGACCGCTGGGATCTCTTCCACCCCGACCGGCCCCTCGGCCAGAACGCTCTTCTCGCGCCGTTCCTCGACCGGCTCGGCACCGGTCCCGCCCAGTTGGTGATCGAGCATGCGGGCGACTACAACCAGTTCTTCGATCACCACCACCTCGAACACCCGACTCCGCTCCCCGCCGCCAAGGCGTTCCGCGCCCTGCTCACCCAACACGTCTACGGGCTGCCCGGCAGGGCGCGGATCTCCGGCAAGGAGACCTTGGGACCGGCGATCACCTATCTCTCGGCGGGGCGGCTGGGCGGGCGGATCCGGGTGGTCGCGCTCGGTGAAACGGTGGCCGAGACGCTGCGGCTGAACCTGGCTCCGATGAGCGGCGGTCCGGGCGACTTCAACTACTCGTGGACCACCGGACCGGTCGGGCGCCGCGCCTTCGACCGCCGGCCGCCCGGGCGGGCCGTGACCGGACCGGCCGACCTGCACAGCTACCTGGGCCGCTCGGTCGTGCTGCGCCCGGCGCCCGGGCCGGACGGGACCGGCGTGGTGGTCGACCGGGTGCTCATCGGTGCCGGCGAGCTCCTGGAGCTCGATCCCGACCTGCACCTGCAGGACGCCGTCTTCGTGGAGACCCGGGACGGCGAGCGCAAACCGCTCTGGCCCTCCCCCACCCGGGCCCTCTGGCGCGACGCGCACGCCCTCTACGCCGCCGTGACCGACCAACGGCAGGACCTCTACGGAAGACTGGCCCTGCTCTCCCGCACGAGCTGGCCAGGAACCCGGCCGATCTCCCTGCTGGCGGTCGGCCTGGTGGCGAACAAGACCACGCCGATCAGCTGGGTGAGCGGTCACTTCCCGTTCGCGCCCAGCCTGACCGCGGAGCTCCACCTGGCCTCGTACAACGGGTCGGGGATCGCGGAGCACGTGGCCCGCAGTCTCAACAGAGCCGCTTACGCCGCCTGGGAGATCGCCTACCCCAATCCGAAGCCGTCGGACAGGACGGCACAGCTGGCGAGGTTCGACGCCCGCGGCGAGCACTGGCAGGCGACCGAGGAGCCGTTCCACATCCTGCTGGAGGACACCGCCGACAGCGGCTCCCCGCAGGCCCCGCTGCTCGCCTACGCCAGGACCCTTTCCACCGCCGCGCACCGTTTCCTGACCAAGCGCCTGGACTCGATGCCGAGGAACGCCCAGGGCTCCCGCGCCAGATCCATCGCGCTGCGCAGGCTCGACGACGAGCTGTACGGCCCGTCCGCCCCCGCCGAACTACGCGAGGTGCGCCCATGACGACGGGTACCGGCTCCGGCGACCGGCTCACCGCCTGGCTGACCACGCTGGTCCGCAACCGGGAGTACGGGCAGCTCGCGCAGTTGCGGCGGGCCGGGGTGACCACCAAGGTCCACATCTGGGCCGGCGGCTACGGCCCGGAGAACCGGGAGGTGTTCGAGCAGGTGGCCTTCCTGTTCGCGCTCTACCACCGCGGTCGCTCGCAGCCCAGTTACGGTTTCGGCAGCCTCGGCAGTGCCGCGCGGCGGATCGGCACCGGTGCACTGCGCGGGCCGGACGACCCCGGTGCCGAGCGGTTGATCGACCGGATCGTCGCCGGTCGGCGGATCCCGTGGCGCCACCTCCAGCACACGATCGCCCGGCTGCGGTCCTGTGACGAACCGCCACCTTCCTGGAGCGGGCTGGCCCACGACCTCGGCCGCTGGCACGACCGCCGGGCGCGGGTCGCCCACGGGTGGGCGGTGGACTTCTACGAGCCTCCGCGGAAGGGGCGACTCGGCACCACCGAGCCCGGGCCGTTCCAGCACGACAGCACCGACAGCACCGACAGCACCGATGAACCACCCCACCGGAAGGGCGATCGAGCGTGACCCAGGACGTGGCCCGGCGCAGCCAGTACCTCTCCCTGCACCTGTTGGAGACGCTGGTGGCGGTGCTGCCGGTACGGGACGAGAACGGCTCGCCCAAGTCCATCGTCTACGGCGGCGCCGAACGGCACATGATCACCAGTCAGGCCCGCCGCCGGGCGGAGCGGGTGCACGCCCGCAACCGTGCCAACGCCGGGATCGGTGCGCTGGCGGGCCGCACCACCGGGCTGCGGACCCGGGAGTGGGCGCTGATCACCGCCCGCGCGCTGGCCGCCGAGCACGGCTGGGAGTACGAGGAGGCGGTGTCCACCGCCCGTGCGGTGCTGGAGGCCACCGGGCTGAAGTTCGGCGATCCGGCCAAGCGGACGGTCGCGAACCTGACCAAGGTGCTGCTCTTCGCCCCGGCCGACGCCGGGAGCCGGATCGCCGCCCATCTGGCCGCCGACGCGCAGGCGGTCCGGGCCTGGCGGGACGGCTACGCGGTCGCGCAGGCGGCCTCGGCCAGGCCCGCCCGCGGATCGCGCGGCAGGACGCCGCCCGACGGGGCCGGGGACGACAGGGCCGTGCCCGCCCTGCCCAAGCCGACCCGCGACGCGGTGCTGCTGGCCCTCGCGCCCCGGGACGCCATCGACATCGCGCTCTACGGACGCTTCCTCGCCGAGATCGCCGACTCCCCCAACGTCGACGGCGCCGTGCAGACCGCGCACGCCTTCACCGTCCACGAGGCCGAGCAGGTGGACGACTTCTACGCCGCCGCCGACGACGCCAAGCTGGAGCGCAAGCGCAACGCCCTGGACTTCCTGGACGCGGCCGACGACGCGGGGGCGGGCATGACCGGCTACCAGTCGCTGATCTCCGGCACCTTCTACCGGCACGCCGTGCTCGACCGCCACCGGCTGACCGCCAACCTCCGGGCGGCGGGCATGACCGAGGCGGAGGCGGCCGACGCGACCGGGGCCGCGGAGCGGGAGTTCGTCAACGCTTTCGTGGAGGCGTTCCCGGAGGCCAAGAAGAACTCCACCGCCTCCACCGGGACCCTGCCCGCCCTGGTGCTCGCCTTCGAGGGCGAGCGGCCGTACAACTACGCGGCGGCCTTCCAGCGCCCGGTCGACGAGAGCCCCGAGGACACCGGCGGCGAGGGCCCCGCCGGGCCCGCCGCGGTCCGTCGGCTGCTGGAGCACCACGTGTTCGTCGGCGACCGCCGGCCGGACCTCAGGGCGGCCCGCGTCCTCACCTACGATCCGCAGATCCACGCCCTGCTCGCCGCGCTGGACCGCCTCGGCGCGGACGAGGTCACCTCGATCGAGGAGCTCACGGCGTGAGCCAGGTGCTGCTGGTGCGGCTGGCCGGCCCACTGCAGTCCTGGGGCACCGACTCGCGTTTCTCCCGGCGCGACTCGCACAGCCGCCCGACCAAGTCGGCGGTCGTCGGGCTCTGCGCCGCCGCGCTCGGCCACGACTACGGCGACGACCTCGGCCCGCTCGGCGAGCTGCGCTTCGGGGTGCGCGCCGACCGTCCCGGCACCCCCGTGCGGGACTACCACACGGTCGGGGCGGGCCGGTACCCGCTGCGTCCGCGCGACGTCATCACCGACCACCGCCGGGCCGCCGCCGTCTGCGCCGCCCTCGACGCGCAGACGGCGGACGCGTTCGGCTCCCCCACCCTGGCCGACTGGTACGGCGCGCCCAAGCGCATCGCCGCCGACCCCCGTTCCGGGGTGCTGGTCGCCGGTGACCTGGCCCGCAGCGCGCTGATCACCGAACGCTGGTACCTGGCCGACGCCGCGTTCGTGGTGGGTCTGGAGCATCCCGACCGCACCCTGCTGGCGGAGCTCGCGCACGCCCTGGAACATCCGCGCCGTCTGCTCTGGCTGGGCCGCAAGTCCTGTCCGCCGGCCGGCCCGCTGGCCGGCGGTCTGGAGCCCGGGAGCCTGGAGAAGGCCTTCGCCAGGCGACAGCTGCTGCCCGGTCCGGACGACACCGTCGCGCAGCGCGGGCCGTGGGCCTGGCTGGAGGCACCGGCCGACGAGCCGGGCGCGCGCCGGGTCGACGACCAGCCGGTCGGCTTCCATCCGGACCGCCGGGAGTACGGCCACCGCTGGGAGGTCCGCCGGCGGATCACGATCGACCCGAACGCCACCGAATGGGAAGACATCTGGTGAAGCCCGGCACGACGCCCACGGCACGGTTCGTCACCACCCATGCCGTCCTCACCCTGGACGCCCGTCACCCGTACGCCGCGAAGTCCCTGGTGGACGCCCAGGACATGCACCGCACCGTGATGAGCGGCTTCCGCGGCTGGGTCGAGGACGGCAGTCCCGACGCCCGGGCCCAGCTCGGGGTGCTGTCCACCTGGTCGGTCGACCTGCGGGCGGGCACGCTGGTGCTGGTGGTGCAGTCCCGGGTGGCGGGCGACTGGCAGCACCTGCCGCCCCGGGCGCTCGCGGCACCGGTGCGCACGCTCACGGTCGACCGGACCCTGCGCACGGGTGACGTCCTGGAGTTCCGGACCGTGGTCAATCCGACCAGGAGCAGACCGGGCGGCGCTCCGTCCGCGGACCGGGCCCGGGGCACCCGGATCGCCCACACCAGCCCGGAGCACGTCAAGCGGTGGTTCGTCCGGCGGTTGCAGCCCCCGGGAGCGCCGGCCACCGAGGAGACCGGGCTGACCCGGATCGGGGCCAGTGCGGATCCGGCGAGGCTGGCGATCCGGATGCTGCCCGCGGTGTCCAGCCCCTCCCCGCACAGCCGGTTGCGGATCGTCCGCGCGGAGGTCCGGGGCTCGCTCACGGTGACCGACCCGGAGGTCCTGGTGCGGACGCTGTCCCAGGGCCTCGGACACGGCCGCGCCTACAGCTGCGGATTGGTCCTGACCAGGTGAGTTCCGTCGGCGGGACCTCTCGCGCGGCCTGACGCACCGTCAATTCCTCCACTCGAACGTGCCGTTGCCGCCTCCGGGGCAACCCGCGCCGCCCGAGTGGCAGGTCGTGGACGGGACGACGGGGGGTCGTGCGCCCGGGGCGGGGGAGACGGGGCGCGCAGGACCTGCGGGCGGCGTGCGAACGGCGCACACGGCGCGCGGGCGGGGGTGAGGGGCGCGCGCGGTGCATAGTCGCACACCGGGTCGATCAGAGCAGGGAAGCAGATGTGCTCGAAACGGTGAATGCTTGACAAAGTTGGGTAAATCACCGACGGACCCGGCGTATTCGTGCTTCTCTGCTGCTGAATCTCCAGCCGGAATCCCTCCTTCCACGGTCGGCCGCGCCCTGGACCGCACAGCCACGAACACCCTCGCCTTTGCCTGGGCCTACTCGCTGCTGCTCGGCGGGCGCGCACGGAGCTGAAACGCGGAGCCGAGCATGCTCACCACTTTGCAGACCTCCTACACGGACACCCGCGCGGGTGACCTGGCCTGGTGCCTCGGCGGCGAACCGCTGCCCGCCCTCGCGGTCCGCGACCTGAGACTCGACGGCCCCGGCCACCCCGGCCCGCCCGGCACCCTCCAGCTGCGCCTGCTGGGCGCCTCCCACCAGGTGGTGATCGCCGCCGGACCGGGCCACTGCCTGGAGACCGTCGCCTGCCTGCCCGGCCGCCGAACGCCGCTGCCCGCCCGGGTGGCCAAACAGGTGGACGGCTGGGAGTACGAGTTCGCCGCCCGGATCGAGGCGCTGCCGCCGCACGACTTCGCGGCCCGCGCCCAGGAGTTGCTGGCCCTGGTCGAGGGGCATCCGCGCGGCCTGGCCGGCGTATTCCCCGGCGACCCCAGCGCCTTCACCGCGCTGGTCGCCCAGGGCGGCGCGGACCGGCTGCTCTGGCGGACCTGGCACGCCTATCCGCAGGAGGGGCAGCTGGTCTGCACCCGGTCCTCGCTGGTGGTGGCCCGATGAGCGCCGACGACGCCGCCCCGGCCACCGGCGACGCCGACGACGAGCCGCCCATAGCCCGGACCATCGGCTTTCATTCGCACGCAGGAACGATTCGTCAACCTGCCATGTCACGCTGTCCGTCGAATGGGCGCAGCCGTCCGTCCCGCACGTCGCCTAGCGTTTGTTCGTGATCAATCATCCGGCCGGTCCGCCGCCCGCACAGCCGAGCCTCGACCTCGACGACGGCAGCCCGCCCCGGCCCGGGCGGAGCCTGGCCCCGCTGCCCGCCCGCCGCCGTTCCCGACTGCGCGCCCACCCCGAACTGGCCCGGCTGGTCGTCCTGCTGGCCGCGTTCGTCTGCGCGGCCTGCGGACTCGTCTACGAGCTGGAACTCGTGGCCCTCGGCGACTATCTGCTCGGGGACTCGGTCACCCAAACCTCGGTCGTGCTCTCCGTGATGGTGTTCGCGATGGGCCTCGGCTCGCTGCTCGCCAAGCGGTTCTCCTGCCGGCCGGCCACCGCCTTCGCCCTGGTCGAGTGCGCCCTCGCGCTCACCGGCGGCCTGTCCGTCCTGGCGGTCTACTCCTGCTGGGCCTGGATCGGCCACCACCAGGCCGTGATGGTCGGGCTGACCTGCCTCGTCGGCGTCCTGATCGGCGCCGAGATCCCCTTGCTGATGACCCTCATCCAGCGGATCCGCCGGGAGGACGCCGGACGCGCCGCCGCCGACCTGTTCGCCGCCGACTACGTCGGCGCGCTGATCGGCGGGCTCGCCTTCCCGTTCGTCATCCTGCCCGTGCTGGGCCCCGGCAGCGGCGCGCTGGTCACCGGCGCGGTCAACGCCGTCGCCGGCGCCGCCGTGGTGCTCTGGCTCTTCCGCGAGGAGCCGGCCCCCCGGGTGCGGCTGCTGCTCTGGGGCGGCTGCGGGCTCGTCCTGGCCCTGCTCGCCGCGGCCGCCGCCTGGTCCGGCGCGGTCGAGCGCGCCGCCCGGCAGGCCCTGTACGGCGGGCAGGTCCGCAGCGTCAGCCAGGGCCGCCACCAGGAGATCGTGCTCACCGGCCCCGCCGAGGGCCCGCTGCGGCTCTACCTCGACGGCCGGCTCGCGGTCTGCGGACCGGACGAGTACCGGGGCAGCGAGGGCCTGGTCCACCCCGCGATGGCCGCCGGGCCGGACGCCCGGGTGCTGCTGCTGGGCGGCGGGGACGGCCTCGCCCTGCGGGAGGTGCTGCGCCACCGCGGCGTGCGCTCCGTGCTGGTCGTCGACCACGACCCGGCGCTCCCCCGGCTCGCCCGCACCGACCCCGGCCTCGCCGCGCTCTCCGGCCGCTCGCTGGACGACCCCCGGGTGCGCACCGCGCAGGCCGACCCGCTGGAGTGGCTGCGCACCGTCCGCCCCGCCCCCGGGGAGTCCTTCGACGTCGTCCTGGCCGACCTGCCCGCCCCCTCCGACGGCGGGCCGGTGACCTTCCACTCCCAGGAGTTCTACGGCCTCACCACCCGGCTGCTCGCCCCCGGCGGGCGGCTCGCCGTGCGCGGCGGCGAGGAGCAGCACGGCCGGCACGGCCTGTGGCAGGCGGAGTCGGGGCTGCGGGCCGCCGGGCTGCGGACCGTCCCGTACGCGGTCGCGGGCAGTGCGACGGCCAGCTGCCGGCCGGGGCCGGAGGGCAGCCAGAGCTTCCTGCTCGCCGCGGCCGCCCAGCCGCCGCTCACCCTCGCCCCGGACGCCCCGGCGCCGCGGGCCCTCACTCCGGACACCCTGCGCAGCTCCGCCGCCCGCCTCACCGCCCTGCGCCCGCTCCACCCGCCGGCCGCCCTCACCCTCCTCGGGCCGCACTGACGGTGGCGGGGACGCGGAGACAGGTGGGGGACGGGGCGGGCCCGCGACGGGGTTCGGTCGGTAGGCTCCGTGGCATGGAGCATGAGGTTGTCGTCCCGATGCCGGCCGGGCAGGTCCGGCAGGCCCTGCAGGATCCGGCGCTGCTGGCGCGTTCCGTGCCGGGGCTGAGCACCGAACCCGCCGCCGTCGGCAGTGGCGGGGCGGAGGAGATCGGCGGGCGGTTGAAGCTGCGGATCGGCACCTCCACCATCACGTACAAGGGCGTGCTCTCGCTGATCGAGGGCCGCGAGGGCGTGCTGACGGCGTTCGCCGAGGGCCAGGAGGCGCGCGGCAGCGGCGAGGCGACCGCGACCGTGCGGATCAGCGTCACGGAGGGCGCCGCCGAGGGGACCGCGGTGGTCCGCTTCACCGGCGACCTGAGCGCCACCGGACGGCTCACCGAGTTCGACGACGAGACGCTGACCGCGGCCGGCCGCCGGCTGCTGGACCGCTTCGCCGCCGCCCTGGCCTCCCCGGAGGACGCGGCCGGCGCCGAGGGCGAGGACGAGGGCGACGACGAGGCCGCCGTCGGGGGCGACGCCGGGACCGGCCAGGACGGCACGGCCGCGGAGGACACCGCCGAGGAGGCCACCGTGGTGTTCCTGGAGGACCACCAGGAGGACCGCCAGGACGAGCCCGGCGACGACCTCGACGACGACCTGTCCGACCTCATCGCCTTCTCCGACGCCGACGCCGAGCGCTTCGGCCTGCCGCTCGGGGAGCCGGACGCGGACGCCGACGACGTCGACGAGCCCGCCGCGGCCGCCGGGGCCGGGGAGCCCGCCGCCGGGGCCGAGGAGGAGGTCTCCGCCGAGCTGCCCGCCGAGCCGCCGTTCGGCTACGAGCAGGAGCCGGTGCTCGGCGGTCCGGTGCGCCGCAGCATCGTCGGCCGCTCCGCCGAGGAGGTCGACCACGCCCCGCCGCGCGGCCCGTACGCGCCCGCCCTGCCGGCCCGCAGCGCCCGGGCCCGGGCGGCCTCCCGCTGGGGCGGCGACGCCGGCGGCATCGTGGTGCCCGGCGTCGGCGGCCGCAGCACGGTGCCGTGGATGATCGGCGGCGGGGTGGCCCTGCTGGGCGGCGCGGTGGTGCTGGTCAGGGCACTGCGGCGACGCTAGCCGGCCGTGCAGGCCCTAGACTGGACGCTCATGAGCAACGACCGCGACGCCCTGTTGGCACAGATCAAGGACAAGGCCGTCGTCCACGGCAAGGTCACCCTTTCCTCCGGCAAGGAGGCCGACTACTACGTCGACCTGCGCCGGATCACGCTGGACGGCCAGGCCGCTCCGCTGGTCGGCCGGGTGATGCTGGACGCCACCGCCCACCTGGAGTACGACGCCGTCGGCGGGCTGACCCTGGGCGCCGACCCGGTGGCCGCCGCGATGCTGCACGCCGCCGCCGCGCGCGGCCGTGAGCTGGACGCCTTCGTGGTCCGCAAGGCCGGCAAGGCGCACGGCCTGCAGCGCCGGATCGAGGGCCCGGAGGTCAAGGGCCGCCGGGTGCTGGCCGTCGAGGACACCTCCACCACCGGCGGCTCGGTGCTGACCGCCGTCGAGGCGCTGCGCGAGGCGGGCGCCGAGGTGGTCGGCGTCGCGGTGATCGTCGAGCGCGGCGGCGCCGCCGCGGTCGAGGCCGAGGGCCTGCCGTACGTCACCGCCTACACCCTGGAGGACCTGGGCCTCTGAGCCCGCCCCTCCTCCCCCGCACGGCGAACGGCCGGGGCCCGGTG